>NZ_VRUZ01000079.1:0-19577 GCF_008039485.1 Methylobacterium sp. WL69
CGCCAAGGCCGCCCGTGAACCCCGCCCTGCTCTATCCCTTCATCCTCGTCGCCGGCGCCCTCCAGGCCCTGGGCAATTCCATGAACGCGCAGCTGCGCGGCCGGCTGGTGAATCCGTGGCTCGCCGCCTCGGTGTCGTTCCTGCCCATCGTGTTCGTGTTCGCCACCCTGTTCCTCGTGATGCCGACGCCGCTGCCGACCCTGGAGACCCTGAGCAAGATGCCCTGGTACGCGCCGCTCGGCGGCGTCGCCGGCGCGGTGGCGGTGTTCGGCGGCCTCGCCTTCATCGACAAGGTCGGGGCCGGTCCGTTCAACGGCCTGACCCTCACCGCCAACATCCTCGCCTCCCTCGCCATGGACGCGTTCGGCCTGTTCGGGCTGCCGGGGAGCGGGTTCAAGGTGATGCCGTGGCTCGGCGGCCTGCTGATGGCGGTGGGCGTCGTCTTCATCGCCCGCACCACGGCGGACAAGGATGGCGCGAAGGACTCGGGACACGGCCTCAACCCGAAGCTGCTCTACCCGTTCATCGTCGTCGCGGGCATCCTGCAGGCCGTGGGCGTGGTCTGGAACGCCGGACTGCGCGGCGCCCTGGTGAACCCGTGGCTCGCCGCCACCGTCTCGTTCCTGCCCGTCGTGTTCGTCTTCGTCCTCGTCTTCCTCCTGCGCCCGACGCCGCTGCCGACGAGGCAGGACGTGGAAGGCGTGCGCTGGTGGATGCCGCTTGCCGGCATCACCGGGGCGGTTGCGGTGTTCGGCGGCCTGCTCTTCGTCGACACCGTCGGGGCCGGCGCCTTCAACGGCCTGCTCATCACCGCCAACCTCCTGACCTCGGTGGCCCTCGACCATTTCGGCTGGGTCGGCATGAAGCAGGTCAAGGCCGGCCCGTCGCGCCTCGGGGGCGCCGCCCTCATGATCGCGGGAATCGTCCTGATCTCGCTGTTCTGAACCGGGGCGCGGATCGCGACGGCGGGGTTCGTGCCCCGCCTTCGCGATCCGGCGTGCGGTTAAGTGCGGATAAGCACCGGAACGGTTGGCCTTTTCCGGCCCCGCCATGCTAGACCGGACCCATCCCGCCTGAAGCCGATCCGCGCGAAGGTGTGTGGACTAGCCCTTCCCGCCGCCCGGCCGCCGCTCACGCGCGGTCCATCCGGCGCGCGTCGTGACCTCACGGGTCGCCGAGCCGCGCGAGTTCGCCTCGCCGCAGCCCGCCCATGCGGTCGCACGCGATCCCCAGGAGGGGTCGAGGATAGGAATGCAATGAGCGACGAGACCGACGCCCGGACCCGATCCGAGGAGCGTGCCGAGCGGGCCGAGCGGATGGCCAAGGAAGGTGCCGAGGCCATGGCCGAGCACATCGCCTCCGTCAAAGCCGTCGATGAGCGCACGGTGAAGCTGCGGGCCCTGCGCCTCGCCAAGGAGGCCGCCGACGCGGAGGCCAAGGCCGCGGCCGCCGCCGCCGCCCCGCCGAAGCGCAAGCGGTCTTCCTGAGACCGGGGCCGGAGGACAGATCCATGGCATTCGAGCGCTCCCGCCGCCCGAGCGACCCCCGTCAGGCGGCCGAGGCCGCTTTCAAGGCCGCCACCACCAAGGCCCCCGAGGCGGCGCAGGCCGCCCCGGCGCGCCCCATCGCTCCGGCGCCGCACGCCGCCTCCGCGTCCGCCATTCCGGGCGCCCGCGAGATGGTGACCCTGCGCCTCGACCGCGCCGTGCTGGAGCATTTCCAGAAGGACGGCCCCGGCTGGCAGGACCGCGTCAACGCCGCCCTGAAGGCTGCCGTCGGCCTCTGAGCCGGGTTCTCGCATGGGCTTCTTCCGATAAGCCGGCGGCCACCTTTCGGGCCGAGGCTTCAGCCGAACCCGCCGCGCTTCAGCCGCATCACGATGCGGTCGAGGGCGCCGAGATAGGCCGAGCGGTCGCGGGCCGAGAACGGCTTCGGGCCGCCCGTGATGGCGCCGGCCTCGCGGAGATCCTGCATCAGGTTGCGGGTGGCGAGCGCCATCCCGACGGAGTTCTCGCTGAACGGCTTTCCCGTCGGCGCGATCACCTCGGCGCCGGCCTTCACGCAGCGCGCCGCCAGCGGCACGTCGGCGGTGATCACGATGGTGCCCGGCCGCGCCCGCTCGGCGATCCAGTCGTCGGCGGCGTCGAACTTGTCGCTCACCACCACGCGCTCGATCCAGGGCTCGCGCGGGACCTGCAGGAAGCTGTTGGCGACCACGACCACGGTGAGGCCGTGGCGCGCCGCCACCCGGTAGGTCTCGTCCTTGACCGGGCAGGCATCGGCATCGACGTAGACGACGATGGGGGTCTCGCTCATCGCGCCGCCACCGTCCGGCGGGGCAGGGCGTCGGGCTCCGCACGGGGCACCGTCGCGGCGCGCTCCAGGGTCGAGACGCTCAGCGGTTGGCCGCGCCCGCGCAGGGCGTGCGCCCCGAGGGAGCGGGCGGTGATGCCGGCCGGCAGGTGGGCCAAGCGCGCCAGGAGGTCGTCCGAGACGAGGATCTCGGTGCCCAGGGGCCGGCACAGGGATTCGATGCGCGAGGTCACGTTCACGGCATCGCCGAAATACGCGATCTTGTGGCGGTCGACGCCGACCTCCGCCGTCACCACCGAGCCGCCATGGAGCGCGGCCCGCAGGCGCGGCACCGTGCCGAACCGCGCCCGCCACGCGTCGGCCTCGGATTCGATCCGGTCCATGACGTCGAACACGCAGGCGACGCAGCGCGCGTCCTTGAGGCCGCGGGCCATGGGCCAGGTGATCATCGCCATGTCGCCGATGTAATCGTCCGTGGAGCCGCGGTTCCGGCGCACGGGCTCGGCCATGGCGGCGAAGACCGCGCCGAGATAGGCCTGGGCCTTGAGGTCGCCGTGGGTCTCGGCGAAGGCCGTCGAGCCGACGACGTCGAGGAACAGGAAGATCCGTTCTTCCCGCACCGGGCGGTGGTAGCGCCCGACGAGGAAGTTCACGAACACCTCGCCGCCGATGAGGTCGCGCATGCGGATCACGAAGACGAGGAGCGCCGAGACGGCCAGCGAATAGGCCAGCACCCGCGGGGTGATCTTCACGGCGTTGGACAGGGTGTCGTCGGTGAGGCCCAGCGCCCAGACCACGAGGCCGCCGAGCGCGATGCCGGCGGCGATCATGAGGACGTAGGTGAGTTCGGCCGCGGGCACGTAGAACTTCGCCGGCATCCGCCGCATCCGCGCCTGGAGGCCGCCGAGGATCAGCCCCCGGTCGAAGGCCAGGGTGGTGAGGCCCACGGACAGGCCGTAGGCGAGTCCGGCGAGCGGCGTCGCGCCCCCGGCGAACAGGACGTTGTAGAGAAGGCCGGCCCCGCCGCAGGCGACGAGGATAAGGACCCAGAACCAGCGGTGCTGCGGCAGCATCAGGCGTGGTCCCGGTCTGAGAACGATGGCGCCAAAACCCGCGTCGGGCCATCGGCGCGACATGGTCCGGCAGCGGGAATGGCCCGAGAAACCGCAGCGCCGGCGTGGAGCGCGACGGGCTCCCTCTCCTGGAAGGAGAGGGTTGGGGTGAGGTGTGAGACCTCTCCGGAGAATCCACACACCTCACCCTGTCCCTCTCCTTCCAGGAGAGGGGACCCGTGCCCACAACGAGAGCTTCGAGGGTTGGAACCCGTCAGGAACGATGGGGAACGGGCGCGGGACGGGAACGGAGCGGCGCTGCCCACGGGACATCCCTCGCGATGGTGCCGGCGCCGCGCGGGCGGCGCTGTGGAAGCGGAACCTTAGGCTCCCTGCACACCGTCGCATGATGGCGCCAGTATGGCCGCGGCGCCCGCGCCGCGTCGAATGCCGTCCGGACGCGTTGGGAAGGGGGTAAACGACGGAAGGGGCGGGACCATGAGGCAACGCACATTCGGGGCCACGGGACGGGACGTGCCGGTGCTGGGGCAGGGGACCTGGCGCCTCGACGACGACGATCGGACCCGGGCGCTCGCCGCCCTGCGGGCCGGCCTCGACGCCGGCATGACCCATCTCGACACCGCCGAGATGTACGGCGCGGCCGAGCCCCTCGTGGCCGAGGCCATCGCGGGACGGCGCGAAGGCGTGTTCCTCGTCTCCAAGGTGCTGCCGTCGAACGCCTCGCGCGCCGGCACCATCGCGGCCTGCGAGCGCTCCCTGAAGCGCCTCGGCACGGACCGCCTCGACGGCTACCTCCTGCACTGGCCGGGCTCCCATCCCCTGGAGGAGACCCTCGCGGGGTTCGAGGCCCTGAAGGCGTCGGGCAAGATCCTGTCCTGGGGCCTGAGCAACTTCGACGTGGACGGCCTCGACGCGGCGCTCAGCATCGCCGGCCCGGGCGCCATCGCGTGCAATCAGGTGCTGTATCACCTCGGCGAGCGCGCCATCGAGCACGCCGTCGAGCCGTGGTGCCGGCGCAACGGCGTCGCCCTGGTCGCATATTCGCCCTTCGGCAGCGGCGATTTTCCGAAGGCCGAAAGCCGCGGCGGCCGTGTGCTCGCCGGCATCGCCGGGGCGCACGCGACGACCCCCTACGCTGTGGCCCTCGCCTTCCTGACCCGGCACGACGGCGTCTTCGCCATCCCGAAGACCGGGTCGCCGGAGCGCGCCGCCGCCAACGCGGCCGCCGGCGACCTCGTCCTCGCGGCCGGCGAGATCGCGGCCCTCGACGCCGCGTTCCCGCGCGGCCCGCGCCCGCGCCACCTGCCGATGCTGTGACGCGCCCGTCGCGCGCGATCCGGCGGTTTTTCGGGCGGCTGTGGCACGCCGGACGCCGCGCCGCGCGGGCGCGCAGGCTAAAGCGCTCCCCGCGCATCCGAAGGAATTCCGCGGCGATGATCACCCGGATCGGCCTGTCGATCTCGTTCCTGCTCGTCGGCCTCGCCCGGGCCGGGGCGACGGAGCCGTCCCGCCAGCCGGGCGGCGAGACCCTGACCATCGACGGGAAGGGCATCACCCTGACCTTCCCGGAGGACGGGCCGAAGCTGCGCATCGGCGGCAAGCTCCAGCTCGATTACGGCGCCGCGTCCCTGCGCCAGGCCGGCCTGCCCGAGCCGTTCCCCGAGAACATCGCCGTGCGGCGCTCGTGGATCGAGAGCTATCTCAGCTACGGCAAGGTGCTGGAGGTGGCGTTCCAGTACGATTTCGCGGAACCCCGGCGGCCGATCAACGACGCCGCCGTCGCCTATACGGGGTTCGCGAACACGCTGATCACCCTCGGCAACATGAAGGAGCCGTTCAGCCTCGATCAGCTCATCAGCGACAACGCCACCCTATTCACCGAGCGGTCCCTCGCCGACGCCTTCGCGCCGGCCCGCAACTTCGGCCTCGCCCTCGGGCACCACGGAACGAACTGGACCGTGGCGGCGAGCGTGTTCGGCGGCAACGCCAACACCGGCCTCACCCGCGAAGGGGTCGCCGCCACGGCGCGGGTCACCACCGCGCCGATCCGCACGGACGAAGCTGTCCTGCATCTCGGCCTCGCGGGAAGCCTGCGCGACCTGCCGCGCGACGCGGCGCCCCTGTCCCTGTCGAGCCGCTCCGAGGCGTTCCTGTTCCGGCAGACCTTCGTCGACACCGGCGACATCCGCGACGCCACGACCATCGCCCGCCTCGGCCTGGAGGCGGCCTACCGGACCGGGCCGTTCCTCGTGCAGGCCGAGTACATCCGCACCCGGGTCGAGCGCTCCGGCGCCGGTCCCCTCAGCTTCCAGGGCGGCTACATCCAGGCGAGCCTCGTCCTCAACGGCCAGGGCCGCGCCTACAAGCTCGCGCCCGATTACGGCGCCACCTACGCGGTGTTCGCCGGCATCGTCGTGCCGGAGGCCGCCCGGGTGACCCGCGGCGGCCTCGGCGTGTTCGAATTCGCCACCCGCTTCAGCGCCCTCGACCTCGACGACGGGTCCTTGCGCGGCGGCATCGAGCGCGACGTGACGGTGGGGCTGAACTGGTATCCCGACCGCAACATCCGGTTCGTGGCCGACTACGTCCGCTCGCATGCGAGCCCCTCCGCCCTGGCCGGCGGGCGCACCGTCGACGCGGACACCTTCATCGGGCGGTTCCAGCTGTACTGGTGAGCGGGCGGCGTCCTGGACCATGGAGCCGACCCGACATCGCGGTCCGGTCTCAAGCCGCGGGACAGGATCTGCCGCCGGGCAGGATCGTCTCCGCCGCGCCCGCGCTCCCGGTCCCGCGCAGGGGCCACGCCACCTGCCGCGCGAAGGTGAGGCCGTTGAGCGCGGGAAAGATGTTGAAGATCGGCGTGTAGGTGAAGCTCGTCTCGGCCATGACGTAGCGCGCGCCCGTCACCTGCTCGGATTCGGGCGGTGCGCCGATGACGCTCCCGACGGTCCGCGCGGTGGCGTTGCGCGCCACGCTGGAGCAGACCTTAGCCACCAGGGTGTTGCCCTGCTGATAGACCCCGACCGCCGTCAGCACGATGCCGGCGCCCGTCGTGTTGTACGGGAAGGTCACCGCCGCCCCGGCCGCGTAGACGTCGTCCACGGTGGAGACGCTGCCGCGCGAGATCAGGTCCGCCATGGTGCGGACCGAGCGGAGCAGGCCCTGGCTGGTGCCGTAGGCCCGCGGGAGCTCGATGGTCCCCATCAGGATCAGGAGCAGGACCGGCGCCAGGAGGGCGAATTCGAGGGCCGCGATGCCGTCCTCGCCGGCCGCGAAAAGCCGCATCGGCCGCATCAGCATCGCCCCGTGGCGTAGGGTTCGGCGCGGAACACCGACGTCGCGACGATGAGTTGCTGGCTCGCCCCGATCTTGCGGGGCGAAAGATCGAGGATGGTGAAGAACCGGGGCACCACCACGGCGGCGCGGATGCTGACCACGTCGTTGCCCGCCGGGCACTGGAAGCGCGCGCCGAAGCTCGCCGACAGGGCCCTGGCGCCCGCGTCGTAGGGATCGGAGACCGCGATCGTCGCGAAGGTCTTGGCCGTGGTGACCTCGACCTTCACGTCGGCGCAGTTGAACAGGGTCGGCCCGTTGCACAGGGCGGTTCGGAACCGCGTGGCGGCGTCGGTGCCGTCGTAGCCCTCCTGGAAGGCGCCGGTGAAGACCGCGCGCCCGGCCCGGTCGAGGCCGTTGCTGAGGGTCTGCTGCGCCAGGGTCAGGAGGCTGGCCTCGAAGACCGCGCCGAGCAGCATCAGGAACGGCAGGAGCACCAGGGCGAACTCGACGGCCGTCGTGCCGTTCCGGGCGCGGACGAAGGCGGCGTGGTGGCGACGGAGGGTGGCGACGGGGCCTGCCGGCATCGTGGGCGCCGCCTTACCGGGAGATCCGGAGTTCGCTGATCTGCGCACCGATGGCCCGGAAGGCCGTGGTGAGATCGGACGAATCCGAGATGTCGAAGAACATCGACGGGCTGGTCGCGCAGGACCGGAGCAGGTCGCTGCTCCCGTCGGTGACCTCGACCCGCACGGTGAAGATCTGGATGCCGGCGCTCTTCATGTTGCCGCACAGCGTCGCGAGGCGCCCGTCGAGGGCGGCCGTCCGCGTGTCCAGGTTCGACGACACCGTGCCGACGCGGTTGGCCCAGATGTAGCTCGTGCCCGAATAGAACGAGGCGTTGCTCGAGGGTGTGATCTGGGACGTGTTCGAGATCCTGTTCTGGCCGTCGGTCATCAGCACCACGAACTTGCGCACGGTGGCGTCGGTGTAGGCGGCGCCCCGCACCAGGGGACCGATCGGCGACAGGGCGTGCCAGCCCCAGACGAGGCCGAGGGGAATGTTGGTGTCGCCGCTCACCGTCATGGCGTTCACGGCGCTCGTCAGCGTCGCCTTGGAATTCGTCAGGGGCGTGATCGGCTGGAGTTCGCAGCCGGCATTGGGGCCGTAGAGGTAGCCGTCGCCGTTGTAGCGGTCCGTCTTCGACACCCTCCAGGCGGTACCGTACTTGGCGACCTGGCCCTGCCGCACCCGGTTGTCGAAGACGAGGACGCCGCCGAGGAACGGGTAGTCGTTGAGGTAATTGTTGACGGCGCCCGAGTCGTAATCCGACTCGTCCGGCGCGAAGTACGGCACGAACAGCGAGTCGGGCGTGGCCTGCGTGGCCGCCGTCTCGGCGACGTCGTAGGGCATCGGACGCCCCTCGACGCATCCGCCCCAGGCAACGCCGGCCTTGCCGAACAGGGCGAGGCGGTTCGCCTTCGAGGCGAAGATCTGGGAGTGGTAGGAGGCGAGCCCGTCCTTGTCGATCCAGCTCGCCGCCGCGTTGCCGGGGCCGACGTTGACGGTCATCGAGAACGGGACGACCGCCATCCTGAGGGCGTTCGGCTTGGCCGGGTCGACCTCCGTGAACAGGCTGTTGACGAGGTCCGTGGCCGCGGTCTTGAGGTTCGCCAGCTTGGTGCCGCGCATGGAGCCGGTGTTGTCGAGGACGAGGGCGATCTCGAGGTTGCCGGACCCGCGCCGGGAGACCCCGGAGACGGACAGCGGTAGGCTGGTGAAGCCGGCGAGCCGGGTCAGCGAGGTCGGCGTCGTCCCCGTCACCGTGACCCGGATGGTGTCGCCGGAGCGCACCGTGGCGACGGTCAGCGCCGCCGCCTGGCTCTGCGCCATGGCGGCCGTGACCTGCTTCGTCGCCTTGTCGGACAGGACGGCATCCGTGGTGGCCGTCGGCAGCTTGGCCAGGGACAGCACCGTGGCGTCGACGGCGTTCTGCGCCTGCTGGCCGACGTTGGCGTTGGTGCCGTAGTCGATGACGATGCCGCCGAGCACCAGCATCGGGAGCAGCGCGAGGGCGAAGACGAGGACGACCCCACCCTCCCGGGCGTCCCGGAAGCGCGCCATGCCGTCCTTCGCGAGGGCCTTGGAGAGGGCGAATAACTCTTCCATGGGGCGAAGTTCGCCCCCGCCCCCTTAAAAAATCATTACCGGGACGCGTGCGCGCGGACGCGCCGCGCCAACGGCCCGTCCGCCGCCGCAGCGTTGTACCTGCGCGATCCGGTCCGGCTACTCGCCGACGCCGAACAGCTTCTCGAGGAAATTCCGGTCGTCCTGGCTCGGGCCGGCGCGGCGCGGGTTGGCGGTGGCGACGCGCGGGGCCGGTTGCGGCTGGGGCTCGCCGAGCAGGGCGCCGATGAGGCCGCCGCCGGTGGCGCCCGTGGTGGCCGGGGCCTCGGCCGGGGCGCGGTTGCGCCAGGTCTTGGCGCCCGGCAGCATCGTCGGGCTCTGACCCCTCAGGGCGGTGGTCATGTAGGCCTTCCAGACCTCGCCCGGCAGGTTGCCGCCCGAGACCTTCTTGGTCGATTCGCCGTCGTCGTTGCCGAGCCAGACGCCCGTCACCAGGGTGGAGGAGAAGCCGATGAACCAGGCATCGCGAAAGTCCTGGCTGGTGCCGGTCTTGCCGGCGAGGTCCCAGCCCGGCACCTCGGCTTTTTTCGCCGTGCCGGTCACGAAGGTCTCGTGCATCATGGCGTTCATCATCGACAGGGCGTTCGGCTCGATGACCCGGCCGAGGCCGCCGTCCTTCCGCTTGTACAGAACCTTGCCGTCGGCCGCCTTCACGCTGGCGATGACGTAGGGAATCACCCCGGTGCCGCCGTTGGCGAAGGTGGCGTAGGCGCCCACCAGCTCCAGGGGCGTCACCTCGGAGGTGCCGAGCGCGATGGAGCCGTTGGCCTGGAGCGGCGAGGAAATGCCGAGGCGCTGGGCCGTCTGCACCACGGTCTTGGGGCCGACCTCCTGGCCGAGGCGGACCGCCACGGTGTTGAGGGAGAGGGCGAGGGCATCCCGCAGGGTCACGGGCCCGCGATAATCCCGCGAATAGTTCTCCGGGTTCCAGCCCTTGATGCTGACGGGCGCATCCTCCCGCACGGTGTCGGGGGTCAGGCCGTGCTCCACCGCCGCGAGGTAGACGAACGGCTTGAAGGCCGAGCCGGGCTGGCGTTTCGCCGTGGTGGCGCGGTTGAACTGGCTCTGGGCGTAGTCGCGCCCGCCGACGAGGGCCCGGATCGCCCCGTCCGGCCGCATCGACACCAGGGCGCCCTGGCCGACATTGTACTTCGCGCCCTTCTGGTTGAGCTCGTCGACCAAGGCCTTCTCGCCGGCCGCCTGCAGGGCGGTGTCGACGGTGGTGGCAATCACGATGTCGGCTTCGAATTTCGGCAGGAAGTCGTCGAGGACGTCCATGACGAGGTCGGCGACGTAGTTGGCCGAGCCGCCGCCGCGGGCGCCCGCCGGCCGGGCGGGCTGGGCCAGGGCCACCTTCACGTCCGCGGGTTTCGCGAACCCGAGATCCTCCATGGCGGCGAGCACCTGGGCGGCCCGGGCCTGGGCCGCGGGCAGGTTGCGGTTCGGCGCCAGCCGCGACGGCGCCTGGACCAGGCCGCCGAGCATGGCCGCCTCGGCGAGCGTCACGCCCTTGGCGGGCTTGCCGAAATAGCGCTGCGCCGCCGCCTCGACGCCGTAGGCGCCGGCGCCGAAATAGACCCGGTTCAGGTAGAGTTCGAGGATTTCGTCCTTGGTGTACTTGTGTTCCAGCCACAGGGCCAGGATCGCCTCCTGGATCTTTCGCGAGGCGGAGCGCTCGGGCGTCAGGAACAGGTTCTTGGCGAGCTGCTGCGTCAGGGTCGAGCCGCCCTGGGCGACGCCGCGCCGGGTCAGGTTCTGGCCGATGGCGCGGGCGATGCCGACGGGATCGACGCCGAAATGCGAATAGAAGCGCCGGTCCTCGATGGCGACGAAGGCGCGGGGCAGGTAGGGCGGCAATTCCTTGATGCCGACGACGCGGCCGCCGGTCTCGCCGCGATTGGCCAGCAGGGAGCCGTCGCTCGCCAGGATCGCGATGTTGGGCGGGCGTTTCGGCACCGCCAGCTGGTCGATGGGGGGCAGCTGCGAGGCGTGATAGGCCACGAGCCCGGCGATGCCGATGCAGGCCCACAGGCCGAGCACCACGCCCGCATAGACGAAGCGCCCCAGCAGCGAGCGCCGCCGGGCCTTTCGCGGCCGCGCCTTGGCCGGTGCGAGGGGCCGTTCCGGTGCGTCCCCGCGCCGGCCCTTGGTCTCGGTTGCCCGTCGTGCCACGCCGCCCCCTGCGCGATCGGTCCGCGACAGGCGCAGGTCGAGGTCGGCCGGGTCCGACGCGCGCCCCTCGGGCACGTCGAAGTTCGGCTCACCCCGCCCGTCGCGTCCGCGTCCCCTCGCCATGCGCCCCGCTTCAGTCCCGAACCATCCCGCCCGTGGGAGAGCCCGGTTCCGCACGGTAAATACGGCGGGTTTAAGGGTTCCTTAGCGCTGCCGGAATGGCGGGCCCCTGTCCCGCCCCCATGGCGCGTGCGGCGACGCGCCCGGCCCGCCGGCCGGAACGGCCGGACCGCGGCGCCGTTCCCCGTGTCCTTTCCGCCAGGACCCGTGATGCTCCATCTCCTCGTCGCCGACGGCAACGACCGCGACGGCCGTGCCCGTCATGCCGAAGCCACGGGCTCGACTTCGGCCGAATCCTACGCCGCGATTCTCGGAGAGGTCGCCCGGACGCGGGGCGGGGCGGCCTGCACCTGTACCCTGATCAGCCCGGCCGATGCCGACGCCGTCCTGCCCGCGGGCATGGACCTCTCCGCCTATGCGGGCCTCGTCGTCACGGGCTCGACCCTGAAGCTCGCCGACGGCACGCCCGAGACGACCCGGCAGATCGCCCTCATGCGCGCGGCGCTCGCCGCCGGCCTGTCGGTGTTCGGGTCGTGCTGGGGCATGCAGGTCGCGGCCGTCGCCACGGGCGGCGCAGCCGGCCCCAATCCGAAGGGGGGCGAGTACGGCTTCGCCCGCGCTCTCGCGCCGACCCGAAGCGGGCACGGCCACCCGCTCCTCGCCGGCCGGCCCGACCGCTTCGATGCCCCGGCCATCCACGGCGACGCGGTGCTGCGGCTGCCCGCCCACGCCACCCTGCTCGCCAGCAACGCCTGCTCGATCCAGGCCATCGAGATCGTGCACGGGCCGGGCGTGTTCTGGGGCACCCAGTACCATCCCGAAACCGACCTCGATGCCCTCGGCATCATGCTGCGGATGAGCGCGTCGGAGATGATCGCGGACGGCCAGTGCCCCGACGCGGCGGCGGTGGCGGCCTTCGCCGACGACCTCGCCCGCCTCCACGCCGACCGCGCCGGACACCCGGACCTCCTCGCCCGCCACCGCCTCGACGCCCAGATCACCGAGGACGCGAACCGCCGCCGGGAGATCGGGAATTTCCTCGATTTCCTCGCGGTCCCCCGCCGGGCCGCGGCCTGAGACGGCGCGTCAGGCCGGGGTCAGCACCGGCCGGGCCGGGGCGCGGGCGTCGGCGATGTGGAACGCGGCCGGGCGGCGGAACAGGAACGACAGCCGGGTGTGCCGGACCATGCGCTCGAGGCCGAGGGGCGCCAGGATGGCGACGAGGGTGACGACGAGGCTGGCCCAGCCGACATCGGTGATCGCCCCGGTCTTGACGATGACGGTCCGGGAGAGTGCCATGGGCAGGAAGAAGCCGAGATAGATCGCGATGGAGCGGCTGCCGCAGGCGCGGAGCGCCGCCGTCACCGGGCCGCCGGCCCGGGTCAGCAGGGACGCGCCGGCCACGATGGCCATGGCCCCGACGCCGCCGAGGACGAGGCTGAGGCCCGGCAGGCTGGCGAGGGTCGGGTAGGCGGCGGTGCCGGACGGCGTGAAGGCCAGCACGCCCTCGACCACGGCCCAGAGGGCGAGCCCCGCCAGGGCCGCACGCGGATGGGCCCGCACCAGGGTGGCGAACCCAAAGATCCGCTCGGCGAACAGGTAGCCGACGACGAACCAGACGTAGCGGGCGCAGAACTCCTCCAGGAGGTAGATGTCCGTCCGCACCGGCACGACCTGCAGCAGGGCGGCGCCGCCCAGGAGCAGGGGCCACGGCACCCGCCGCAGGAGCTTCGTCACCACGGAGAACACCGCCAGCAGGTAGATGAACCACAGGCTCGAATACGGCTCGACCAGCGCCAGGGCGAGGTGCTGCGCGAAGGCGCCCGGTCCGGCCCCGTCCGTGATGGCGCCGTACTTGGTGAGCGACTGGATCACCACCCACAGGAGATAGAAGTAGGCGAAGTGGACCACCCGGCGGTCGGCGAACAGGCGCCAGTCGCGGTCGATCACCCGGCCGAGGAACAGGCCCGACAGCAGGAAGAAGTCGGGGATGCGGAACGGCTTGGCGAACGCCACCACGTGGTGGAGGAAGCCCTCGCTCCCGAGCCCCGCCGCGCCCATGGCCTCGCCGGTGCCGAGGGTGGAATGCATCATCACCACGAGGACGATGCACAGGCCCTTGGCGACATCGACCCAGGCGAGCCGCCCCGCGCCTGCCCCTTGCTCCATGATCCCCGTGCTCCCGCCACTGGTCCGGGCGCGAGTGTGGCGGCGGAGTCGTAAAGGGGCGGATACCGGGCCGGGGGAGGCGCCGAGCCGCGTCGGATCGTGGCGAAGGCCGGGTTAAGCGGATCGCCGCAAGACCGATCAGGACGGCTCGCGCCGGCCGGCCCTGCGGGTGCGGGTCATGCGGGTGGCCGCGTGGAAATCGTCGGGCTTCGTCCGCACCCAGGCGAGGAAGCTCGCGAGGTCGGGGTCCTGGCGCAGGGCGTCGGTGTCGGCGAGGCGCCGGGCGATCTCGGCCTCGCTGTAGCGGGCGTGGATGGCCGAATGGCAGATCTGGTGCAGGCGCACGGTGCCGGCCTTCGCGCCGCCCTTCAGCTTCGGGGTGAGGTGGTGCAGGCTCGACTTGGCGCGGGGCGGGATCGGGCGCTCGCACAGGGGGCAGATCACCGGCGCGTGGGCGGCCGGCCCGTGGATGTCCGGATCGTCCGCGCGCCAGCGCCGTTCCCGTCGTCCCATCCCTGTCCCCTCAAGGCGCCGCGAGGGCGGCGGCCGGCCGGACGAGGGCGTCCCGGAACGCCGTCTGCGCCGCCCCGTCGCGCGCGCCGAGGATCGACACGTGGTCGCCGGCGATGGCCTCCAGGCGGGCGCGGGGGCCGGCGAGGGCGGCGAGGCGCCGCGCCAGCGTCACGGGGATCACCCCGTCCTGCAGGCCGTGCACCACGAAGACCGGGCCGGTCGTCCCGGCGATGCGCCGGTCCGAGCGGTAGGTGTCCCGCAGGAACAGCCGGGGCACGAGGGGGTAGCGCAGGCCGACGAGGCGACGCAGGGAATCGAACGGCGCTTCGAGGTAGAGGCCGAGATGGGGCCGGCGCGCCGCCACCGCCACCGCCACGGCCGCCCCGAGGGAATGGCCGTGGAGCAGGATCGGCGCCCCCGGCGCCCAGGCCGCGGCGGCGTCGTGGGCGGCGAGGCCGTCCCGGATGAGGCCGTCCTCGCTCGGGTGTCCCGTCGAGCCCGGATAGCCGCGATACGCGATGGCGAGGACGCCCCAGCCCGCCGGTCCCCAGGGCCCCCCGGTGAAGCGCACGGCCGCGGATTCGGGAGCCGAGGCGTTGCCGTGGAAGCTCAGCACCACGCCGCCGCCGGGCGCGGGCGGGCGCCAGTAGCCGAGGAGGCGCTCCCCGTCCGGCGTCGTCAGCGTCACCGCCGCCGTTCCGCCGGGGGCGGGCCGCGCCTCCCCCTCGGCGTGCCGCGAAAAGTAGGCGCCGGGGTAGATCAGGTGGCGCTGGAACGCCACGAGGGCGCCCAGGAGGGCGGCGGGGAGACCGAGGACGGCGAACAGCAGCAGGCGCATGCGGACCTTGTGGCGGCGGGCTTCGGGTCTCGGAGGGGGCGGTCTCGGCGGGGTTCCGGCGCGTCGGGCTCCGCCGGAGAGCTAGGGGCTGGACTTCTGCGTGTCACCAGCGATGTTGCGTCGCGCCGTCCGGGCGTGGGCCGCCGGCGGCCCGCGGTGGCGCGGGGACCGGGATGCAGCGGACAACATCGCGGGAGACCGCCGGCCGGACGGACCCGGGCCTCAGCGCCAACTTCCTCCTCGTCGCGTTCCTCGTGTGCGGCCTTGGCTTCGCCATCGGCGGCGGCCTCGTCGAGGGCTCGGGGGCGGCCTTCGCGTTCGTGATGACGTTTTGGGTCCTCGGCCTGTGCCTGCACGAGTTCGGCCATGCCTGCGTCGCCTGGTGGGGCGGCGATGCCGGGGTGCCGGCGAGCGGCTATCTCAGCCTCGATCCGCTGCGCTACGGCGATCCGCTGGCCTCGATCGTGCTGCCCGTGGTCTTCACGATTCTCGGCGGCATCGGCTTTCCGGGCGGTGCGGTGCGCCTCGATTCCGGGGCCCTGCGCGGCCGGATCTGGCCGACGGCCGTGGCCCTGGCCGGGCCGGCCATGACCCTCGCGTGCCTCTTCGGCCTCGTGGTCCTCTATCACCTGGCCGACGCGGACTCGACGGCCCTGCGGGCGGTGCTGGCCGTCACGGCCCTGTTCCAGGGCACGGCCCTCGTCCTCAACCTCATGCCGATCCCGGGGCTCGACGGCTACAACGCCCTGCGGCCGTGGCTGCCCGGTTCGTGGCAGGCGGTGGGGGATGCGGGCGCCCGCCATGCCGGCCTCGTGCTCACCGCCCTGTTCCTGTTCTCCGGCGCCTTCAGCCGGACCCTGTTCCGCGTCAGCCTGCGCCTCGTCGCCGAGGTCGGAATCCATCCGGCCGACGTCGTCGCCGGCTACCGCCTGATCCGCCTCTGGTAGGGCGCTTCGGGTGAGGGCCCTTCGGGTTTCGTGGTAAGGCGAGCCATGTCCGGAGGCGATCCCGCCCGGCGGAGACCGCGATGGCCCTCAAGACGACGTTCCTGGTGCAGACCTTCGTGATCAAGCGCAAACGCCTCGTGCCGGGCGACCGCGAGGTCGCGCCGACGGAGAGCGGCGCCCTCAAGAAGGCGGAGGCCATGGCGGCGCGCTTCCCCGGCACCGCCGCCATCAAGGTGGTCGCCGACGACGAGACCGGCGAGCTCGAGAGCGCCGGCATCCTGGCCCAGTTCGGCGAGGTGCCCGACGACTTCGCCGAGAGCCTCCAGGGCTCCTGACACGGTTTCCGCCTCTTCAGTTCGTTGATGCGGTGAAACGCGGGTCCCTTCTCCTGGAAGGCTAAGGCATTCACACATCTCGAGGGCAGCGCGGGTCCCCTCTCCTGGAAGGAGAGGGACAGGGTGAGGTGTGTGACCTGTCCGGAGAGTTCGCACACCTCACCCCAACCCTCTCCTTCCAGGAGAGGGAGCCTGTTGCGCCCGTTCGCTCCGAAGTGATCAATCGGAACTAGTATGACACGAAAAAAGGCCCCGGCGCGGTACGCCGGGGCCCTTCTCAGATCGACGCGGTGTTACTGCGGGCAGGCGTGGCGGCGGCCGTCATTGCCCAGGTAGGTGCCCGAGCGCTGGTCGTAGGACCGGAAGCGCTGGATGCAGTAGGCGACGTCGCCGCCCTGGGGGGCGACCTGGGTCTCGACGTAGCCGGCCGGGGCATAGCCGCCGCCGTAGGCACCGTAGCCGGCGCCGTAGCCGCCGCCACCGTAGCCGCCGCCGTAATAGGCCGGCGCGTAGCCGCCGCCGTAGTAATCGTCACCGTAGAAGCCGCTGCCGAGGCCGTAGCCGATGCCGGCTCCGGCGAGCCCCAGGCCGACGCCGAGGCCGATCCCGCCGTAGCCGCGACGATAGCCGTAGCCGCCGCGGTTGCCGGCGAACCCGCCGCGATAGCCGCCGCGGTTGAACCCGCCGTAACCGCCGCGATTGCCGCCGAAGGCCGTCCCGTTGCCGAAGCCCGCCGCCGTCAGGCCGCGTCCGCCGCCGAAGCCGCGACCCGCGAGACCCTGGCCGCCGCCGAAGCCGCGTCCGCCGAGACCCTGACCGCCGAAGCCGCCACGGAAGCCGCCGCCGGCCATGCCGCCGCGGAACCCGCCGCCACCGCCGCCGAAGCCACGGCCGCCGCCGCCGAAGCCGCCCATGTGGCCACCGCCGCCGCCACGGAATCCGCCGCCGCCGCGGGCATCGGCGGAGGCGGGAATGAGGATGAGGGCACCGACCATGGCGGCCGATGCGAGAAGGATGCGATTCATGTCGGGTTTCCTATGGCTTAGGCCATTCATGAAAAGCGAACGCGCCCCGGAGCCCGAAGGTCCATGCTTGGCCGGACGGTGCGTCGTCGGGTCCCCCGGCCTTCGGAACCGGGACCCGACATCGGGCCGTGTGCGGGACCGATGCAAAGATTGACAAACCCGCGTCCACGCACGAGGCTGGAACGATTCCGAGGGGGGCTCCGAGACCGGGGGCTGAGATTGGGCGCGCCGCCCTGACCCTTGAACCTGATCCGGTTCGTACCGGCGGAGGGACGGGAATCGTTTGGCCGCGCTGTCTCGCGGTCTCCCCAACCTGACGCCGTTCCTGACGAATCCGGGTCGCCTCCAACGCCAGGAGCACGCCCGATGAACAAGCCCGTTTTGCCGAAGGACCTTCCCAAGGGCTCGCCCCAGGCGGTGACCACCGGCCCGATCATGGGCTCGCGCAAGGTCTATGCGGCGGTGGCCGGGCATGACGACATCCGGGTGCCCTTTCGCGAAGTGACCCTGAGCGACCCCAAGGAAGCGCCGGTGCGGGTCTACGATCCGTCGGGCCCCTACACCCAGACGGATGCGGCCATCGACCTCAACGCCGGCCTGCCGCTGATCCGCGATCCGTGGATCGCGAAGCGCGGCTACGCCACGGTGACGCCCCGCGCCGTCAAGCCCGAGGACAACGGCTTCGTGCCGGAGGACAAGCTCGTGGCGCCGTGTCCGGCGACCCGCCAGATCCGCAAGGCCGGCCCCGGCCAGATGGTGACGCAGTACGAGTTCGCGAAGGCCGGGATCATCACCGAGGAGATGATCTACGTCGCCCACCGCGAAAACCTCGCCCGCGAGACCATGCTGGAGGGGGCGCAGGCGGCGCTGAGCGACGGCAACAGCTTCGGCGCGGCGCTGCCGGCCTTCATCACCCCCGAATTCGTCCGCGAGGAAATCGCGCGGGGCCGGGCCATCATCCCGGCCAACATCAACCACCCCGAAGTCGAGCCGATGGCCATCGGCCGCAACTTCCTCGTCAAGATCAACGCCAACATCGGCAACTCGGCCGTGACCTCGTCGGCGGCCGAAGAGGTGGAAAAACTGGTCTGGGCGACCCGCTGGGGCGCCGACACGGTGATGGACCTGTCCACCGGCCGCAACATCCACAACATCCGCTCGTGGATCATCCGCAACTCGCCCGTGCCCATCGGCACGGTGCCGATCTATCAGGCCCTGGAGAAGGTCGGCGGCGATCCCCTGAAGCTCGACTGGGAAGTCTTCAAGGACACCCTCATCGAGCAGGCCGAACAGGGCATCGACTACTTCACCATCCATGCCGGCGTGCGCCTCGCCCACGTGCCGCTCACCGCGCGCCGGGTCACCGGCATCGTCTCCCGCGGCGGCTCGATCATGGCGCGCTGGTGCCTCGCCGGGCACCGCGAATCGTTCCTCTACGAGCGCTTCGACGAGATCTGCGACATCATGCGGGCCTACGACGTCTCGTTCTCCCTGGGCGACGGCCTGCGCCCCGGCTCCATCGCCGACGCCAACGACGCCGCCCAGTTCGCCGAGCTGGAGACCCTGGGCGAGCTGACGAAGATCGCCTGGGACAAGGGCTGCCAGACCATGATCGAGGGCCCCGGCCACGTGCCGATGCACAAGATCAAGGTGAACATGGAAAAGCAGCTCGAGGAGTGCGGCGAGGCGCCGTTCTACACCCTAGGGCCCCTGACCACGGACATCGCCCCGGGCTACGACCACATCACGTCCGGCATCGGCGCCGCCATGATCGGCTGGTTCGGCTGCGCCATGCTCTGCTACGTTACGCCGAAGGAGCATCTCGGCCTGCCCAACCGCGACGACGTCAAGGAAGGCGTAATCACCTACAAGATCGCCGCCCACGCCGCCGACCTCGCCAAGGGCCATCCGGCGGCGCAGCTGCGCGACGACGCCCTCTCCCGCGCCCGGTTCGACTTCCGCTGGGAGGACCAGTTCAACCTGTCCCTCGATCCCGACACGGCGCGGGCCTACCACGACGAAACCATGCCGAAGGACGCCCACAAGGTCGCCCATTTCTGCTCCATGTGCGGCCCGAAATTCTGCTCCATGAAGATCACCCAGGACTTGCGCGCCGAGGTGCTCGCCATGGAGGCGGCCGGTCAGGTGCTCGGCGAGGCCACCCCCATGAGCCAGGCGGAACGCGAGGCCGGCATGGCGGCCAAATCCGCCGAGTTCCAGGCCGAGGGCGGCAAGCTCTACGTCGACGCGGCGGAGTAGAACGGGGCCTCCGCAGGGGGCCGATCGAACGCGGGTCCCCTCTCCTGCAAGGCAGGGCGATCGCAGAGGGGTGCATGCGTTTGGGTCGGCCCTCGCCCGTTCGTGCAGAACGCAGGTGCGCATCCCCCTCTCCCCGCTTGCGGGGAGAGGGCCGCAGGCACCCCGTCGTGCCTGCGGCGAGCGAAGGCGGAGCCGCAGCGACGGTGAGGGGGCGATTCCGGAAGAGTCTCACTCGGAATCGCCCCCTCACCTTCGGCTGCCGCCTCGACGCGCTCCCCGGCAGGGGGGAGGCGCGTCCCTCTCCCCGCAGGCGGGGCGAGGGGATGCGCACGGGGGGCGGCGCTTCGTCGACA
>NZ_VRUZ01000007.1:0-92466 GCF_008039485.1 Methylobacterium sp. WL69
ACCATGCTCCCGTCCCCCTCGCCCAAAACCCTGGCCGCCCTCGCCGCCCTGGCGGCGCTCCTGGGCGCCTGCCAGAACCGCGCCCCGGCGACGACGGGCTCGCTCTACCCCACCGACTACCGGGCCCGGCACCCCATCGCCCTCGCGGACGCCTCGCGCAGCCTCGACGTGTTCGTCATCGGCACCGGCCATATCGATCCGCGCCAGGCCGCCGACATCGACGCGTTCCTCCTCGAATTCCGGCGCTACGGCCGCGGCACCCTGGTCCTCGACCTGCCGCGCGGGGTCGCCCCGGCCGTGGGCGCCGCCGTGGAGCGCACCGGCGCAGCGATCCGCCGGATGGGCATCGAGAGCGGGCTCGCGCCGGGCCAGGTCGTGGTGACGAACTACCTCGTGACGAGCCCGTCCCTGGTCGCCCCCCTGCGCCTGAGCTTCCAGCGCATGGAGGCCAAGGTCGCGAGCCAGTGCGGGCTGTGGCCACAGGATCTCGGGGTCGGGGATGCCGGCTTCACCGGGCGCAACGAACCCCATTGGAACCTCGGCTGTGCCACGCAGTCGAACATCGCCGCCCAGGTCGCCGATCCCATCGACCTCGTCCGGGGCCGTCCCGAGGGGCGGATCGACACCATCCGGCGCACCAAGAACATCGAGAAAATGCGTAACGGAAATGATCCGTCAATTCCCTGGCGCCAGGATGGCAAGGCCGACGTGAAATCCCAGCTCTCCCAGTAGGGTTTCCCCGGGCGTCCCCGCCCCGGGGGCACTTTCCAGGGACTTGGTGCCAAGGACTTGGCGCCCCGACCGAACACCGCGAGCCCGATGCGCGCCCCCCGGGGCAACCTGAACCGGAACAAGAGCCATGGTCGACCCGAACCAGACACCCGAGCGCCTCATCGCCCCGGTGCCGCGGATCACGATCCAGGCCTTCTGCGAGACCCAGGACACGGCGGCCGTGATCGAGGCCGCGAGCTCCGACCGCCGGATGCAGAAGGCCCACGTGAAGGTGCAGATGGGCGGGGGCGCCGCCGCGGTGGAAGCCTATCGCCATGCTCCGACCCCGAACGTCATCGTCATCGAGACGCAAGGGGCGAAATCGCGCCCCATCGAGTGCCTCGATTCCCTGGCGGAGGTCTGCGACCCCGGCACCAAGGTCGTCGTCATCGGCCACGTCAACGATGTCCTGCTCTATCGCCAGTTCATCCAGCGCGGGGTGAGCGAGTACCTCATGGCGCCCGTCGATCCCATCGCGCTGATCCAGGCGGTGTCGGACCTGTTCACCGCCCCCGGCGCCAAGCCCGTCGGCCGCACCATCGCGGTGGTGGGGGCCAAGGGCGGGATCGGGGCGTCGACCCTGGCCCACAACCTCGCCTGGACCATCGCCCGGGAGCAGGACACCGCCACTGTCATCGCCGACCTCGACATCGCCTTCGGCACCGCGAGCCTGAACTTCAACCAGGACCCGCCCCAGGGCATCGCCGAGGCGGTGTTCGCGCCCGAACGCCTCGACGCGAACCTCCTCGACCGCCTGCTGTCGAAGTGCAGCGACAATCTCAGCCTGCTCGCCGCACCCGCGACCCTCGACCGGACCGTGGACCTGTCGGAACAGGCCTTCGACGCCGTCATCGACCTCCTGCGCGGCACGGTGCCGTGCGTCGTCCTCGACGTGCCGCATGTCTGGTCCGCCTGGACCAAGCGCCTCCTCGTCTCGGCCGACGAGATCCTGATCGTGAGCGCGCCCGAACTCGCCTCCCTGCGCAACACCAAGAACATGCTCACCCTGCTGCAGCAGAACCGGCCCAACGACCGCAAGGCGCGCGTCGTCCTCAACGGCGTCGGCATGGCCAAGCGCCCCGAGATCAGCGTGGCCGAGTTCGGCAAGGCCCTCGACATCCCCATCACCGCGAGCCTGCCGTTCGATCCGGCCCTGTTCGGCACGGCGGCGAACAACGGCCAGATGATCGCCGAGGTCCAGGCCGGGGCGAAGGCCACGGACGTGCTCTCGGACATCGCCGCCATCCTCGTGGGGCGTCCCGAGACCAAGCGGTCGCGCAGCACCCTCCTGGAGCCGCTCCTGTCCCGGCTCCAGCGTCGCAAGGCCTCGTGATGCGCGTGACCGACCCCACGGCAGGAGGACGCCATGTTCGGTAGGCGTCAGGGTGCGGCGGCCGCGCAGGTCGCCCCGATGCACCTCGCCCCGCGCGCGGCGACCCCGCAGCCCGTCTACGAGGAACCGGCGGGGCGCCCGCGCGTCGAGGCGCCCAAGCCGGTCCAGCCCGTGGCGGAGGCGGCGCGGTCCGACGACTATTTCCGCACCAAGAGCATGATCTTCGGCGCGCTGATCGAGGCCATCGACCTCGCCCAGCTCGCCCGCCTCGACGCGGAATCGGCCCGCGAGGAAATCCGCGACATCGTCTCGGAGATCATCGGCCTCAAGAACATCGTCCTGTCCATCAACGAGCAGGAGGACCTGCTCGACGACATCTGCAACGACGTCCTCGGCTACGGTCCCCTCGAGCCGCTGCTCATGCGCGACGACATCGCCGACATCATGGTCAACGGCGCCAACCGGGCCTTCATCGAAGTCGGCGGCAAGATCCAGCTCACCAACGTGCGGTTCCGCGACAACCAGCAGCTGATGAACATTTGCCAGCGCATCGTCAGCCAGGTCGGGCGCCGGGTCGACGAGGCCTCGCCGATCTGCGACGCGCGCCTCCCCGACGGCTCGCGCGTCAACATCATCGCGCCGCCGCTCGCCATCGACGGCCCGGTCCTGACCATCCGCAAGTTCCGCAAGGACAAGCTCACCCTCGACCAGCTCGTCACCTTCGGGGCGATCTCGCCGGAGGGTGCGCGCATCCTGCAGATCATCGGCCGGGTCCGCTGCAACGTCGTCATCTCGGGCGGCACCGGCTCGGGCAAGACCACGCTGCTCAACTGCCTCACCGCCTATATCGACCACGACGAGCGCATCATCACCTGCGAGGACGCGGCCGAACTGCAGCTCCAGCAGGCCCACGTGGTCCGCCTCGAGACCCGCCCCCCCAACATGGAGGGCTCGGGCCAGGTCACCATGCGCGACCTCGTCAAGAACTGCCTGCGCATGCGGCCCGAGCGGATCATCGTCGGAGAGGTCCGCGGCCCGGAGGCGTTCGACCTGCTCCAGGCCATGAACACCGGCCACGACGGCTCCATGGGGACGCTCCACGCCAACTCGCCGCGCGAGGCCCTCAGCCGCCTCGAATCCATGATCACCATGGGCGGCTTCACCCTGCCCTCGCGCACCCTGCGCGAGATGATCTGCGGCTCCATCGACATCATCGTCCAGGCGACCCGCCTGCGCGACGGCTCGCGGCGCATCACCCACATCACCGAGGTGATGGGGATGGAGGGCGACGTCATCATCACCCAGGACCTGTTCCTCTACGACATCCTCGGCGAGGACCAGAACGGCAAGCTCATCGGCCGCCACCGCTCCACCGGCATCGGCCGCCCCCGGTTCTGGGAGCGGGCGCGGTACTACGGCGAGGAAAAAGCCCTGGCCGCCGCCCTCGACGCGGCCGCCGAGCCGGAGGCCGACCTGTGACCGCCGCCCGGATGCGCCCCCTGCCCCGCGCCGTCGCGCCGGTGGCGCCATGAACGCCAACCTGCCGCTGGCCG
The DNA here is from genome assembly GCF_008039485.1 of Methylobacterium sp. WL69. NCBI lineage: Bacteria > Pseudomonadati > Pseudomonadota > Alphaproteobacteria > Hyphomicrobiales > Methylobacteriaceae > Methylobacterium > Methylobacterium sp. WL69. Next base: position 3,658 of record NZ_VRUZ01000007.1, read on the forward strand.
CCGGACTCGCCGCCGTGGCCGCCGGCGCCGTCGCCTGGGCCGTGCTCACCCCACTCCTGTCGGGGGAGAAGCGCGTGAGCCAGCGCCGGAGGGCCGTCAGCGTCGTGACGCAGGCCGGCAGCGCCCGCGCCGTGACCACCAGCCGGCGCGAGCAGGTCGCGAAGAGCCTCAAGGAGATCGAGGCGAAGAAGGCCGGCACCCGCGTCACCCTGGACCTCAAGATCGCCCGGGCCGGCCTGAGCTGGACCAAGGAGAAGTACTACGTCATCTCCGCCGTGCTGGCCCTCGTCGTCGGCGCCGTGGTCTTCCTCGGCACGGGCAGCATTCCGGCGGGAATCGCGGCGGTGTTCGCCGGCGGGATCGGCCTGCCGATGTGGTTCCTCGCCCACTGGCGCAAGCGCCGCATGGCGCGCTTCATCGACGAACTGCCCACCGCCATCGACATCATCACCCGCGGCGTGCGCTCCGGCATCCCGGTGGGCGACTGCTTCCGCATCATCTCGCGCGAGGCGGAAGAGCCGATCCGCTCGGAGTTCCGGATGGTGGTCGAATCCCAGACCCTCGGCCTGTCGATCAGCGAGGCCCTGGTGAAGATGTACGAGCGGGTCCCGGTCTCCGACGTGAACTTCTTCGCCATCGTCATCGGCATCCAGGCCAAATCCGGCGGCAACCTGTCGGAGGCCCTGGCCAACCTCTCCCGCGTCCTGCGCGAGCGCAAGAAGATGGCCGGCAAGATCCAGGCGATGAGCATGGAGGCCAAGGCCTCGGGCGGCATCATCGCGGCCCTGCCCTTCGTCGTCGCCACCATGACCTACATCGCCAGCCCCGACTACATCTCCCTCCTGTGGACGACGGATACCGGCAAGCTCGGCCTCGTCGCCTCGGCGATCTGGATGTCGCTGGGGATCTTCACCATGAAGAAGATGATCGCTTTCGACTTCTGACCCGCGCGCGACTTCGCGAAAGCCCGCCATGCTGGACACCCTCGCCACCAAGATCACCGACCCGCGCGTCCTCGGAATGGCGCTCAGCGGCATCGCGGCCGCGGCCACCGCCTTCGCCCTGCTGCAGCCGCTGTTCGAGCCGGACCGCCTCGGCCGGCGCATGAAGATGGTGGGCGAGGAGCGCGAGGAGCTGCGCCAGCGCGAGCGCGACCGGCTGTCGAACACCGCCGCCAAGGCGACCCTGCGGGTGGCGCCGAAGGCCTACATGAAGCGCGTGGTGGAGCAGTTCAACCTCGGCCGCTGGCTCGGGACAGAGACGGCGCGCCAGCAGCTGCTCATGGCCGGCTACCGCTCGCCCGGCGCCGAGACGGGGTTCCTGTTCTTCCGCATGGTGACGCCCATCGGCATGCTGGCGGCGGCGATCCTCTACCTGTTCGTCCTCAAGGTCATCGACCAGCCCGTGGCGATCCGGACCATGATGGTGATCGCCGCCGTGCTCTTCGGGATCAAGCTTCCCGAACTCTACCTCCACAACGCCACCAAGAAGCGCCAGACCGAGATCCGCAGGGCCTGGCCCGACGCCCTCGACCTCAGCCTGATCTGCGTCGAATCGGGCATGTCCATCGAGAACGCCTTCCGGCGGGTCAGCACGGAGATCGCGACCCAGTCCATCGTGCTGGCCGAGGAGCTCGCCGTGATGACGGCCGAGCTGTCGTTCCTGCCCGACCGGCGCCTCGCCTTCGAGAACCTGGCCAGCCGCACGGGCCTCGACCCGGTGAAGGCGGTGACCACCGCCCTGATCCAGGCCGAGCGCTACGGCACGCCCGTCGGCCAGGCCCTGCGCGTGCTCTCCCAGGAAAGCCGCGACACCCGCATGAACGAGGCCGAGAAGAAGGCCGCCGCCCTGCCGCCCAAGCTCACCGTGCCGATGATCCTGTTCTTCCTGCCGGTGCTGTTCGTCGTGATCCTGACCCCGGCGATGATCCAGGTGTTCAAGTAGTCACAGCCCCGTCTCGGCGATGTGGAGGGCCACCAGTTCGTCGAACGACGCGTCGCCGGAAAAACCCAGGGCCAGGGCGCGCTCCGTGGCGAAGGCCTCGGGCCAGGTCTCGACGATGGCGCGGATCGCCGGATCGGGCTCCCGCCGGATCAGCGCGACGGCCCGGTCCCCGGCGGCCCGGCGCAGGGCCTCGATGGCTTCCGCCACGGTGACGGACAGGCCCGGCATGGTCAGGTTTCGGCGGGTGCCGAGGGCCGAAAGATCGAGGCGCGCGGCGTGGAGCAGGAAATTCGTGGCCGCGCGCGGGCTGGCGAACCAGTGGCGCACGGTGTCGGGCACGGGCAGGATCGCTTGCCTGCCCGCCAGGGGCTCGCGGATGATGCCGGAGAAGAAGCCCGACGCCGCCCGGTTGGGCAGGCCCGGCCGCACGCAGATGGTGGGCAGGCGAAGGCCGATGCCGTCGACGATGCCGCGCCGGCTGTAATCCGACAGAAGAAGCTCGCCCATGGCCTTCTGGGTGCCGTAGGAGGTCGCCGGGGTCAGGATCATGTCGTCGGGGATGACGCCCGGCAGGGGCGGCCCGAACACGGCGAGCGATGAGGTGAACACCACCCGCGGACGGTAGCCGTCGCCGACGCGCCGGACGGCGTCGAGGAGCAGGCGGGTGCCGTCGAGGTTGACCCGGTAGCCCTTCTCCAGATCGGCCTCGGCCTCGCCCGAGACGATGGCGGCGAGGTGGAAGATCACGTCCGGCCGCCCGGCGACGGCCGCCGCGGCGGCGCCGGGGGCCGACAGGTCGGCGGCGGCGCAGCGGGCCACGCCGCTGAAGCCGTCCGGGTGTTCGGGGGCGGCGATGTCGACGAGGGTCAGGGCGTCGAAGCGGCCTTCCGCCACCAGGGCGGCGGTGAGGCGGCGGCCGATCATGCCGGCGGCACCGAGGATCAGGGCGTGCATGGGGCGTTCCTTTCACGGTCGCTGGGGGGCAAGTGAAATTCGTTCGATCGCTTCAATCGAGCAGTCGCGCCGCGCTCCCTCTCCTGGAAGGCAGGGCGATCGCATATGGCGTTTGGGGCGTTGGGAACGCCCGCAACGCTTCGTCATCCCGGGGCCGCGCAGCGGAACCCGGGACCCAGAAACACCGGTTTTGCAAGGTTTTGCGCTGTCGGCGGCTCTGGATTCCGGGTTCGCCTGCGGCGCCCCGGAATGACACCGGAGGTCATATGCGATCGCCTTGCCTGGAAGGAGAGGGTTGGATTGAGGTGTGCGAACTCTTCGGATAATCCACGACCCTCACCCCAACCCTCTCCCAAACAGGAGAGGGGGCCCGTCGCGCGTGTTCGAAGCCTTTCGTGTCCTATTCTAGCGCCGAGAAAACCCATCTGCGATCGCCCTCTCCTTCCAGGAGAGGGAACCCGTGCTTCTCCTCGTCCTTCAGCGATTTCCAGAAGCGCCGGACCGATCTGACGAAGACCATGTCAGTCCATCAGCGCGAGGGCCCGAACAAAGAAGTCCGGGCCGCCGAAATTGCCGGACTTGAGGGCGAGGCGCATGGGTGTCGCCCCGCCCAGGGTGCGCAGGACCGGGACGCCGGGGGCGATCTCGGGGCCGAGCAGGAAGGCACGCAGGCCCAGCCGGTCGACCACGGCGCCCGAGGTCTCGCCGCCGGCGACGACGAGGCGGCGCACGCCCCGCGCCACCAGGGCCTCGGCGAGGGCGGCCAGGGCCGCCTCGATGGCATGGCCCACGGCCTCGCCGCCGTGGCGGGCCTGGAGGGCGCGGACGGTGGCCGGTTCGGCGCTGCTGGCGATGAGGACGGGGCCGGCCCCGATCCGCGCCCCGGCCCAGGCGACGGCGTCGGACACCGCTCCGGCTCCGGCCAGGATGCGCTCGGGATCGAGGCGCAGCACCGGCATCACCGCTTCGGCCGCCGCGATCTGGCCCAGGGTCGCCTGCGAGCACGAGCCGGCAAGGCAGGCGGCGTGACCGCCGACGGGGGCGTCCGCGTCCGTGTTCGCCCCGCCGCGCCCGGCCGCCACCAGGGCACGGGCGAGGCCGAGGCCGAGGCCGGAGGCGCCGACGGAGAGGGGATGGCGCAGGGCGGCCTTCCCGAGGGTTTCGAGGTCGGATTCGAAGACCGCGTCGGCGATGGCGGCGCCCATGCCCTCGGCCGCCAGGGCGTCGAGGCGGGCCGCCACCGCCGCCGGTCCGGCCGCGACAATGGGCAGGTCGACGAGGCCGACGGGCGCCGTGCTCTGCCGGGCGAGGACCCGCACGAGGTCGGCGTCCCGCATGGGGTTGAGGGGATGGTCCTTGAGCGGGCTCTCGTTCAGGGGCACGCCGCCGACGAAGAGGTGGCCCTGATAGACCGTGCGGCCCGTCTCCGGGAAGGCGGGGGTGACGAGGGCGATGCGCCCGGCCCTGAGGGCGTCCATGACCGGGCCGATATTGCCGGCTGGCGTCGAATCGAAGGTCGAGCAGATCTTGAACAGGACATGCCCGGCCCCGCGCGCCCGCAGCCAGGCTTCGGCGGCGCGCGAGCGCGCCACGGCTTCGGCGGCCGGGATCGAACGGCTCTTGAGGGCCACCACCACGGCATCGACCTCCGGCAGCACGAGGTCGTCCGCCGGGATGCCGATGGTCTGGACCGTGCGCAGGCCCGCCCGGGTCAGGGTGTTGGCGAGGTCCGAGGCGCCGGTATAGTCGTCGGCGACCGCTCCGAGGGCGAGGCTCATGCGCCGCCCCCCTGGCCGGCGCGGTAGGGGGCGAACCAGCTCAAGCCCTCGGCGGTGCCGGCGGCCGGGTTGTACTCGCAGCCGACGAAGCCCGCATAGCCGAGGCGGTCGAGCTCGGCGAACAGGAACCCGTCGTTCATCTCGCCGGTGCCGGGCTCGTTGCGGGCGGGCACGCTCGCGGTCTGGACGTGGCCGACCATCGGCATGAGCTCGCGCAGGCGGGTGGTCACGTCGCCGTGCAGGATCTGGCAATGGTAGAGGTCGAACTGGAGCTTGAGGTTCGGCAGGGCGAGGTCGCGGATGAGATCGGCCGCCATCCCGAAATCGGCGAGGAAGTAGCCCGGCATGTTGCGGGCGTTGATGGGCTCCAGCACGAGGTCGAGTTTTTCACGGGCCAGCCGCTCGGCGGTCCAGGCGACCGCCCGGCGGTAGGCGTCCCGTGCCCGCGGGTCGCGCGGATCGGCCATGCCGGCCATGAGGTGAAGCCGGGCGACGCCCGTGGCTTCGGCGTAGCGCAGGCCCGTCTCGACGCCCGCCTGCACCTCCGAAAACCGGTCCGGCAGGGCGGCGAGGCCGCGCTCGCCGGCAGCCCAGTCGCCCGGCGGCAGGTTGAACAAGGCCTGGGTCAGGCCGTGCCGGGCGAGGCGCTCGGCGATGGCCTCGGGGGGATGCTCGTAGGGAAACAGGAATTCGACGGCCGTGAAGCCGGCCTCCGCCGCCGCCGCGAAGCGGTCGAGGAACGGGACTTCCGTGAACATCAGGGTCAGGTTGGCGGCAAAGCGCGGCATGGTTCGGGGCTCCCTCAGGCCTTGGCGGTCGGCAGGGTGGCGCCCGCCACCCGGGCGTAGAGGCGGGCGACGGAGGAGTCGTCGTCGCCCCCCATGCCGGAGCCCGACGCCATCAGGAACATCTGGAGGGCGGCGGCCGCCACCGGCACCGGGTATTTTTCGGTCCGGGCCATGTCCTGCACGATGCCGAGATCCTTGACGAAGATGTCGACAGCGCTCTTCGGGCTGTAATCGCCGTCGAGGACGTGCGGCATCCGGTTCTCGAACATCCACGAATTGCCGGCGGACGCCGTGATGACCTCGTAGACCTTCGCCAGATCGAGGCCCTGCTTCGCCGCAAAGCTCATGGCCTCGCAGGCGGCGGCGATGTGGACGCCGGCGAGCAGCTGGTTGATCATCTTGAAGGCGGCGCCCTGCCCGGCCGCGTCGCCGAGCTCGTAGAGCTTGCCCGCCATGGCATCGAGCGCCGGCCGGGCGGCGGCGAAGGCCGCCGGCGTGCCCGAGGCCAGGAAGGTGAGCGTGCCGTCGAGGGCGCGGGCGGCCCCGCCGCTCATGGGCGCGTCGAGGTAGTGGCGCCCCGTCGCCTCCAGGCGCGCGCCGAGGCGCCGGGCGATGGCCGGGTCCATGGTGGCGGACGACACGAACACCGCGCCGGGCGCCATGGTCTCGGCGGCCCCGCCGGGGCCGAACAGCACGGCCTCCGTCTGCGCGGCGTTGACGACGACGCAGATCACCACGTCGGCGCCCCGCGCCGCGGCGGCGGGATCGGCCGCCGGCTCACCGCCGAGGGCGGCGAAGCGCGCCACCGCGTCGAGGTTCACGTCGCAGGCCGCGACGGTGAAGCCGGCCCGGAGCAGCGAACCGGCCATGCCGGCGCCCATGGAGCCGAGGCCGATCACCGCCGCGCGGTTTTTGTCCTGTGTGTCGAGGCTCATCGAAGACCTGTCGGATGGGGTGTCGGAAGGACTAGCGAAGGGGGCGGCCGGCCGCCCCGATGTCAGCGGTTGACCACGTGCTTCGGCGTCACGAACACGCAGGCCGCACCGATCACCAGCATGGCGGCGAGCGCATACATGCCGGCGGCGGTGGAGCCGGTGAGGTCGCGCAGGATGCCGATGAGGTAGGGGCTGGCGAAGCCCGCGAGGTTGCCCACCGAGTTGATGAGGGCGATGCCCGCCGCCGCCCCGGCGCCGCTGAGGAAAGCGGTGGGCAGGGACCAGAACAGGGGCGCGCAGGTGAGCACGCCGCCCGCCGCCACGGCGAGGGCCGCGATGGCCACCACCGTGCTGCCGGCGCTCGCCGCCACCACGAAGCCGGCGGCGCCGCACAGGGCCGGGACGATGAGGTGCCAGCGGCGCTCGCGCATCCGGTCGGCGCTGCGGCCGAGCCCCACCATCACGAACACCGCGAACAGGAACGGGATCGCGCTGACGAGGCCGATGTTGAGGTTGCCCTGGACGCCGGACGCCTTGACGATGGTCGGCATCCAGAAGGTCAGGCCGTACTGGCCCGTGACGAAGGCGAAGTAGATCAGGCTCATGAACCAGACCTGTCGGTTGCGGAACACCGTGGCGATGGAGTGCGGGCTCGCCTCCTTGCCGGCGCCGTCGGCGGCGATGTCGCGCTCGATGACCGCCTGCTCGGCCGGGTCCAGCCATTTCGCCTCGGACGGGCGGTTGTCGAGGTAGAAGAACACCGCGAGGCCGACCAGCACCGCCGGCACCGCCTCGATGAGGAACATCCACTGCCAGCCCGACAGGCCGTGCGCGCCGTGGAACGTGTCCATGATCCAGCCCGAGAGCGGGTTGCCGAAGATGCCCGAGACGGGAATCGCCGCCATGAACACGGTGATCACCCGGGCGCGGCGATGGGCCGGGAACCACGTCGTCGTGTAGAGGATCACGCCCGGATAGAAGCCGGCCTCGGCGAGGCCCAGCAGGAAGCGCATGAGGTAGAACGTCGTCGCCGAGTTCACGAACATGAACCCGGCGGAGATGAGCCCCCAGGTGATCATGATGCGGGCGATCCAGACCCGCGCCCCGACCCGGTGCAGGATCACGTTCGAGGGCACCTCGAACAGGAAGTAGCCGATGAAGAACAGCCCGGCGCCGAGGCCGTAGACCGTCTCGCTGAAGCCGAGCTCCTGGGACATCTGCAGCTTGGCGAAGCCGACGTTCACCCGGTCGAGATAGGCGACGACGTAGCAGAGCATCAGGAACGGCACGAGGCGCCAGAACACCTTCCGGTAGGTCCGGTCGACGAAATCGGGCGCGGACGTCGCGACGCCCGGCGCGGCTCTGGCCTGCACCGTCATGGTTTCCTCCGATCGGCACAGTCGTTGCGCTGCACCATTTAGGGCGGCCCCGTACTGTTCGCCGGCGCTCGAATCATTGAATACCGAATTTTGGCAGCGCTGCCAATCTGATTGTTGCGCGCGCCTAACCTTGCTATGGGCATGCGATACGAGAACTGGGACGAGGGAATGAGGACCGCGCCGCGTGACCATGCATGACCCCGACCACCGCGCCGTGACCCTGGCGGACGTCGCCCGGCTGGCCGGCGTCGGCGAGAGCACGGTGTCGCGGGTCCTGCGCAACCAGGGCTCGTTCTCGAAGCGCACGCAGGCGCAGGTGGCGGAGGCGGTGGCGCGCCTCGGCTACGTGCCGAACCGCCTCGCCGGCATGCTCGCCGGCGCGCAGGGCACGGCGGGGGCCAAGCTCGTCGGCATCGTCATCCCGTCGCTCGGCAACGTGGTGTTTCCCGACCTCCTGAGCGGGGCGGCCTCGGTCCTCGACCGCGACTGCTTCCAGAGCGTCATCGGGGTGAGCGACTATGATCCGGGTCGCGAGGAAGCGCTCATCGGCGCCCTGCTGTCCTGGCGCCCGGCCGGGCTCATCGTCACCGGCCTCGAGCATACGGACGGCGCCCTGGCGCGCCTGCGGGCATCGGGCATCCGCGTCGTCGAGATGATCGACACGGACGGCCCCGGCCTCGACATCGTCGTCGGGTTCTCGAACCGGGCCGTGGGCCGCGACAGCGCCCGCCACCTGCTGGCGCGCGGCTACCGCCGCATCGGCTATGTCGGCCACGACGTCACCCGCGACCTGCGGGCGGGCAAGCGCCTCGCCGGCTTCACCGAGACGCTGACGGAGGCCGGGATGCCCCTCCGCGACCGCGAGATCGCGGCCGGCGCCTCCTCGGCCGCCGCCGGGCGGGCCGCCCTCGACCGGCTGCTCGCCCGCACCCCCGGCCTCGACGCGGTCTACTTCTCCAACGACGACATGGCGCTCGGGGGCTACTTCCACTGCCTCGCGGCCGGCCTGACGATCCCCGACCGCCTCGCCCTGTTCGGCTTCAACGCCCTCGACATCACCGCCGCCATGCCCCAGCCGCTGGCGACGGTCCGGACCCCGCGCCGGGCCATCGGCGCCGTGGCGGCGGAGCGCCTCGGGGCCGGCGGCCCCAGGGAGGTCGTCGACCTCGGCTACGACCTGGTTCCGGGCGCCACCGCCTGATTGTTTCGCCCGACAGGAGGCATTCCATGAGCGACGCGGCATTGCGGGACCAGATCTGCCGGTTCGGCCGCTCCCTGTTCGAGCGCGGCCTGACGCCGGGTTCGTCGGGCAACATTTCGCTCCGCCTCGACGACGGCGGCTGGCTGGTGACGCCGACCAACGCCTCGCTCGGCTTCCTCGACCCGGCGACCCTCGCGCACCTCGATTCCACGGGCCGCCTCGTCTCGGGCCACGCGCCGACGAAGGAGATCCCGCTCCACGCCGCCCTGTACGACAGCCGGGCCGACGCCCGCGCCATCGTCCACCTGCATTCGACCCACGCGGTCGCCGTCTCGATGCTGCCGGAGATCGACCCGAGGGCGGTGCTGCCGCCCCTGACGCCGTACTACCTGATGCGGGCCGGGGCGACGGCCCTGGTGCCGTACTACCGCCCCGGCGACCCGGCGGTGGCCGACGCGATCCGGGGCCTCGCCGGCCGCTACGCCTCGGTGCTGCTCGCCAACCACGGCCCCGTGGTGGCCGGCACCACCCTGGAGAACGCGGTGTTCGCCACGGAAGAGCTGGAGGAGACGGCCAAGCTCTACCTGTTGCTGCGCAACCTCAACCCGCGCCACCTCAGCCCGGCCCAGGTCCAGGACCTCGTCGCGCATTTCGGCCTGACCCTGCCGGAGCCGCACGACCACTGAGACGGCTTTTGCGCGACCGCTTCGGATCGAGCGGCCGCGACGGCCGTTGCCCCTTCGTGCAGACCGTCTGCGCGCATCCCCCTCTCCCCGACGAGGGGGAGACGCGTCCCTCTCCCCAGCCAAGCGGGGCGAGGGGATGTGCACGGGGGGCGGAGCTTCGTCGACACCGTGCTTCAGCGGGGGTTTCCGGCCGCGCGCCCCGGCACACGACCGCCCTCCATTCCCGTGGCGGACACCCGACGCTTGGCACCCGCTCCGAAGGTCCGGACCAGGTGGGAAGCGGGCTTTAGCCCTCAGCCCGGAAGCGGATGTTCGGTGTTCGACCCTTCACGGCTGTATCGCGACCCTCGTGCCGTTGCGAAGACGGACGTTTGACTGCGCTGCAGCTTAGGGAATTCTGGACGCGTAGGCGCTGTTACAGATCTCGCATCCTCGACGCATGTCGGTATTCGCTCGGCGTCATTCCGAAGTGTGCCTTGAAGCGGCGGGAGAAGTGCGGCTGGCTTGCGAAACCACACTCATATGCAAGTATACCGATTGATATGTGGCGGCATCCGGGATTCTTCAAATGTCTGGACGCCGCCAGCAGCCGCCGCTGCCAGATCCAGTCGGATATATGCTGTCCGTGATCGTGGAACAGTTGCTGAAGTCGCCGCAGCGAAACGCCAACTGCTGCTGCGAGTAGCGGCGGATCCAGGCTTACGTTGTTGAGATTTGCCTCAACGTACGCTTTGGCGCGTTGGATCACCAAAACTCCTGAAATTGGTCGAGGAACCTCCTTTGCGAGGCGCTCAGCAAGGCTGGCGATGACAAGGTCGATCCCTACCCCAGCCATTCTTTCAGCAGCAGAAGGCGGCAGCCGACCGCCTTCGCGCATAAGGTTGCACAGGAAAGAGCGGGTCAGGGTCGCCACCGGCTGGTGGCTATCGACCGTCAGACCAGCGAAAATTCGGGCTGACCCCAGGACGCCCTCAAGCCGCTTCCGCGGGATTGAGATAGCCAATACTTCGCTGTAACCGTTGTGCTCGTTAGCCCAGGATGTGTTCGTGTCGCGTATGGCGAAGTCACCGGCCTCGTCAGTGCTCGATCGGTCGTTCTGGTGTGAGCATACGGTGCCGTTCAACACTATGTTTAAGAAGAGCTGATCGGTCTTGTGATTTTCGCTTCGAAGTGTCCGCGGTGTTGTCGAGACTCTAAGATTACTCAACGCGAACCATGTGAAGTCCAAGCCACCAATATTTGCGCCCTTAATAGAGGCGTTGAAGGGCTCATTGTCGAGACAGCTTTGATTCAGCGGGACAATTCGATCTTCGCAAATATCTTTCCAATGGCGAAACCGATTTTTCGGTAGCACCCCGTCTGTCGAGAAAATGGTTTGCATTGCAACTTGTAGTTTAGATCCGATATTATGGTACAGATGCAGGAATACTGCATTGCAGCAATCTGCACAAGTGCCTATGTCACGTCCGTATCTTGGGCTATGTATTATTTGTGTTTCTATTTAAATTACCTTATTTACCCATGCGATATATACAGAAGACACTTAAACTTGTACGGCAGCGAACAATGATTCGCGTTCGCAGGAGAGCAAAAGAGTTTGCGCTCTCATACCAAACCTCGTTGATAAGGACTCACACTGAGTAGCGGTACGGAGCGGGCTGTGATTCAGTCCTTGGGTTTGAAGCCTGAGGAGGATGCGATGGCTGCTCCTGTGCCGCGGCGGTCGGATTTCGATGCGCAAGCCTTGCGTGCTTTGGCCAAGGGTTCGCGCGATCCGGCCCAAACCCGCCGCCTTTTGGCGATGTCGGCGATCTCGGCGGGCGGGTCGCGTTCGGACGCGGCCGAGATCGGCGGGGTCGGGTTGCAGACGGTGCGCGACTGGGTGGTGGCCTTCAACTCGGACGGTCCGGACGGACTGATCGACGGTAAGGCCCCGGTGCCCGCCCGCGCCTGAACGCCGATCAGCGCGAGGTCCTCAAGGGGCTCATCGAACGGGGGCCGACGCCCGCCGCCCACGGCGTGGTGCGCTGGCGCTTGTGCGACTTGGCGCAGATCCTGTGCGAGGATCACAGGGTGTCGGTTTCTGAGCAGACCTTGAGCCGGGTCTCGCGGGCGATGGGGTATCGCAAACTCTCGGCTCGACCGCGCCATCACGCCCAAGGCCGCGCGGCCTATCTGGCAAGGGTGTGGCGTAATGACTGGCCGAGAGTTCTCGGGGCACGACCAGAGCAATATGTTTTCCACCCGACCCGGATGTAGATCATCTTCCACCGAGCTGCTGCGAAGCGGACCTTCCGAGGATCCGCAAAGGGTCGAGTGCGACCGGTACCAAGCGCCAAGTTCCGACCAAAAGGACCAGGCCCCGCGCTTCCCCCCAGCGGGCAAACCCGCAAGCCGAATGGTCGGCCCCGATCGCCGCACGGCGAACGGCAATTCCACGGGCCGCCCGACGAAACGCCGGCACACCCCGGAAACCCCCGCTGTCCACACCCAAGTCCCGCGCAAGACCGCGGGCGCGGCTCACCATTCAGGCGCATTCGCGTAGGACAAGGCGGCGCCGCGCACTCCGCGCCGGGTCCGTCTCAAGGCAGCGATGATCTCCCTCGACACGCCGTTTCTCGTCTCGGTGCTCCAGATCGTCTGGATCGACCTGCTGTTGTCCGGCGACAACGCCGTAGTCATCGCCCTGGCGTGCCGGGCGCTGCCGCCGCGCCAGCGGCGGATCGGTATGCTGCTCGGGGCCGGCACGGCGGTGGCCCTGCGCATCGTCTTCGCCCTCGTGGTATCCTGGCTCCTGGCCGTGCCCCTCCTGCGCGTGGTCGGCGGCGGGCTGCTGCTCTGGATCGCCGTGAAGCTGGCGCTGGGCGAGGACGAGGATGCCCACGCCGTCGACGAGAGCAACTCCCTGTGGCGGGCGGTGCGGACCATCGCGGTGGCCGATGCGGTGATGAGCCTCGACAACGTCGTCGCCATCGCGGCCGCCGCCAAGGGCCATGCCGAACTGTTCGTGTTCGGGCTGCTGCTGTCGATTCCCCTCATCGTCATGGGGGCCGCCCTGATCACCCGCCTGCTCCAGAGATTTCCCGCCATCGTCTGGGCCGGGGCCGGACTGCTCGGCTGGATCGCCGGCGAGATGATCGCCACCGACCCCCTGTTCGCCGGGGGGCTGGCGGGCCTGCCCCATGCGGCGACCTGGGCCGCCGCCGCCGGCGCCATCCTGGTGGTCGCCGTCGCCGCGCTCCTGACCCGGCGGCGCACGGTCCGGACGCGGGCCTCGGACGCGGTCCAGCGTGGCTGATTTCTTCTCAGGGCGTCCGCGCCCGGCCGTCGCCCCGTGGGGCGCCGGTCTCGCCGGCCTCGTCGTCCTGATCCTCGGGGGCTGGCAGATCGCCCGCCGGATCGCCCCCGCGGGGGCGGAGGCGTGGGCGCTCGACACCGCGATCCCGGCCGGCCTCGTCGGCGTCGCCGTCTGCGCCCTCGTCGGCCTCGCCCTGGCCCTGGACCGGCGGCGCCGGTCCCTCGCCGCCGAGGGGGCCCTGTTCCTCGGCCTGTTCGAGGCTACGTCGGACCCCCAGATCCTCGTCCGCGTGGCGGCGGACGGCAGCCTCCGGATCGTGCGGGCCAACGCGGCCGCCCGTCTCGCTGCGGCGCTGCCCCCGGACCGGCCCTTCGCGGAAGAGATCCCGCCGGGCGAGGCGCAAGCCATGCGTCCCCACCTCGCGGAGGCCGTCGCCACCGGCCAGCCGGTGCGGGTCGAGGGCCAATCCCTGCCGCTGTTCGGCCTCGGCGGCGCCGACGTCCTCTACGTCCCCGTGCGCGGGACGGGCGCCCCCACCCTGGTCTGCGTCACCCTGCACGACCTCGCCCGCCTCAGGGGCGCCGAGGCGGAGGCCCGCGACGCCACCCGCCTCCTCGCCATGGCCGAGCAGGTCGCCCATGTCGGCCACTGGCATGTCAGCCTGGCGACGGACGCGGTGATCTGGTCGGACGAGGTCTACCGCATCCACGGCCTCGATCCGGCGCACTTCACCCCCACCCTCGCCACCGGAATCCGCGCCTACCACCCCGACGACCGCGCCCGCGTCGAGGAATGCATCACGGCGGCGATCCGCGACCGGACCGGCTTCGAGATCCGCCTGCGCATCGTCCGGCCCGACGGCGACGTGCGCGACGTGTTCGCCCGCGGCATCTATCAGGCGGCGGGGGCGGAGGGCGGCGATTCGCTGTTCGGGGTGTTCGCCGACCTCACCGACCGCAAGCAGGTCGAGCGCGCGCTGGCGGACAAGTCGGCGCTTCTCGAGGCGACCCTCGAGAGCATCGACCAGGGCCTGATGCTCATCGCCGCCGACGGGACCGTGCCGGTGGCCAACCACCGGGCCATCGAGATCCTGCGCCTGCCCCCCGGCATGATCGGCCAGCGCCCCGATTACCGCGCCGTGCGCCGGCACTGCCGGGCCACGGGCGCCTGGGGCGTCCTGATCCAGGACCCGGCGCACTGGCACCTCGACGGCGAGCGCCGCACCACCGACCTGCGCTCGGAGCGCCGGCGCGACGACGGCAGCGTCATCGAGATCCGCTCCCTGCCGATCCTCGACGGCAAGGGCCACGGCAAGGGCTATGTCCAGACCCTGACCGACATCACCGACCGGCGCCTCGCCGAGACCCGCCTGCGCGACAGCGAGGCGCGCTACCGGCTGCTCGCCGACCACACCTCGGACCTCATCCTCCTCGACGACCCCAACGGGCGCCACCTCTACATCTCGCCCGCCATCACCCCCATGCTGGGCTACAGCCTCGACGAGGCCAACGCGGCGGGCCTGCGCACCCTCGTCCACCCGGAGGACATCGCCAACCTGTCGGCGACCCTGCACGCCCTGGCGCCGGCGCGCCCCACGGGGTCGGCGGTCTACCGCCTGCGCCACAAGGACGGGTCCGACATCTGGGTCGAGGCCGCGTTCCGGCGCATCGAGGAGCACGGCAACGTCCAGATCATCCACGCCATCCGCGACGTCACCGAGCGCCAGCGCCAGGAACTCGACCTCGAGCGGGCCAAGGTGGCGGCGGAGGCCGGCGCCCGGGTCAAGGCCGAGTTCCTCGCCAATATGAGCCACGAGCTGCGCACGCCGCTCACCGGCATGCTCGGCGTCCACGACCTGCTCATGGGCGACGCCGCCCTGAGCGTCTCGCAGAAGCGCCTCCTCGGCCTCGCCCAGGAATCGGGGCGCTCGCTCCTGACCATCGTCAACGACATCCTCGACTTCTCGAAGATCGAGGCCGGCCAGCTCGCCGTCGAATCCCTGCCCTTCGGCCTGCGCGCCCTCCTGGAGGGGTGCCGCGAACTCTCCGTCGAAGCGGCGCGGGGCCGCGCCGTCACGGTGTCCGTCGAGGTCGCCCCCGACATGCCGGACTGGTTCATCGGCGACCCGACCCGCCTGCGCCAGGTGGTGCTGAATCTGGCCACCAACGCCATCAAGTTCACCACGGACGGGGGCGTCACCCTGCGGGCGCGCTGCAGCGGCGCCGGCGCCGTCCCGCTGGTGACCATCGAGGTCGTCGACACCGGCATCGGCATCGCGCCCGACGCCCTGCCCCACCTGTTCGAGCGCTTCGCCCAGGCCGACGGCTCGATCTCGCGGCAATACGGCGGCACCGGCCTCGGCCTCGCCATCAGCCGGCGCCTCGTCCGGCTCATGCGCGGCGAGATCGGGGCGACGAGCCGGATCGGCGAGGGCTCGACCTTCTGGTTCACCCTGCCCCTGCCCCTGGCGCAGGCCACGGAGGGCGGAGCCGGGCGCACGGCCCTGACGGCGCCGGCGCCGCTCGCCCGGCGCCTGCTGCTCGCCGAGGACAACCCCATCAACCAGGAGATCATCGGCACGGTGCTGCGCCAGAAGGGCCACGCCGTCACCGTGGTGGGCGACGGCGAGCGGGCGGTGAGCGCCGTCGCGACGGAGCCGGCCTTCGACCTCGTGCTCATGGACGTGCAGATGCCGGGCCAGGACGGCCTGTCGGCGACGCGGGCGATCCGTCAGGCCGAGGCCGACGAGGGCCGGCGGCGGCTGCCCATCGTGGCGCTCACGGCCAACGCCATGGCGGAGGAGATCGCCCGCTGCCGGGCCGCCGGCATGGACGCCCATGTGGCGAAACCCGTCGACTGGACCCTGCTGTTCGCGGCCATCGACGGGTTGCTGTCGCGGGCGGGCGACGCGCGCCCGTAGGCGGTCAGCCCTGCAGCTCGCCCCAGGACGGCTTCCACACGGAGCGGGGGTCGATCACCACGATCTCGAGGCCGCCCTCGTTGGCGACGTGGACGGCGATGCCGAAGGCCTCGTTCACCGGCAGGGTTCCGGTGGTGCTGAACAGGGCGCCGTCGGCGAGCTTGACCTCGCCGACCACGGCGCCGCCCGTCCGGTCCAGGCACAGGGTGACCGCGCTCGCCACGGGGGCGGTGACGCGCCGGAAGGGTTTTGCCATCGGGGTGCGGTCTCCGATCGAAGGGACAGTAACGCGGTCGCGCAAAAGAAAAGGGCGGCTGTGACGCCGCCCTTCTCGCAAGTCCGTGGTGGGCCGATCAGCGCTTCGAGAACTGGAAGCTGCGGCGGGCCTTCTTGCGGCCGTACTTCTTGCGCTCGACCACGCGGCTGTCGCGGGTGAGGAAGCCCTCGCGCTTGAGCGGCGAGCGCAGCTCGGGCTCGTAGTAGGTCAGGGCCTTGGACAGGCCGTGGCGCACGGCGCCGGCCTGACCCGAGAGACCGCCGCCATGCACCGTGACGGTGATGTCGTACTGGTCGACGCGGTTGGCGATGGTGAGGGGCTGGCGCAGGATCATGCGCAGCACGGGGCGGGCGAAGTACACCTCGACGGCGCGGCCGTTGACGATGACCGTGCCGTTGCCGGGCTTGATCCAGACGCGGGCGACGGCATCCTTGCGCTTGCCGGTGGCGTAGGCGCGGCCCTGGGCGTCGAGCTTCTGCACGTGGACGGGGGCGGCGTCCTCGGGGTTCTCGACGTTGCCGCGGGTGAGGTCGGAGAGGGACTGGAGGGTCGCCATGATCAAGCGCTCACGTTCTTGCGGTTGAGGCTGCCGACGTCGAGCGCCTGCGGCTGCTGGGCGGTGTGGGGGTGCTCGGAGCCCTTGTAGACCCGGAGGTTGCCCATGATCTCGCGGAAGAGCGGACCGCGCGGGAGCATGCGCTCCACGGCCTTCTCGACGATGCGCTCGGGGAACCGGCCGTCGAGGATGAACTTGGCCGTCCGCTCCTTGATGCCGCCCGGATAGCCGGTGTGGTGGTAGTACACCTTCTGCTCGCGCTTGCGGCCGGTGAACTTCACCTTCTCGGCGTTGATGACGATGACGTTGTCGCCGCAATCGACGTGGGGCGTGTACGAAGCCTTGTGCTTGCCACGCAGGCGCATCGCGATGATGGAGGCGAGCCGGCCGACGACCAGGCCCTCCGCATCGACGATGATCCACTTCTTGTCGACATCGGCGGGCTTCAGCGAAAAGGTCTTTTGCGCGCTGCTCATCCCGTGACGTTCCATACTGATCTTGAAAAGGGCGCGCCGCCGCGTCCGGGACGCGGCGGCGTTGGTGCGGTCTCTAGGGGGTGATCGGCGCGGCGTCAAGCCGGAATGCGGTTTCGGGCCTCGAAATGGCGAAAACCGCAATGTTCTGAGCAGGTTCAGAGAAGTGGTATCGGAGTACCGTAAGGTGCGCATCCCCTTCCCCCCCTGCGGGAGAAGGTGGCCCGCGCAGCGGGTCGGATGAGGGGTGTGACCGATCCGGAAGTGTCGCTCCCCTCTCCCGCCTGCTCCGCAGGCACCCTCCCCCGCGGAGGGGGGAGGGTTCGCCGTGCTACCGCTCCGGCGGGATCGAGTACGTCCCCGTGGCGTGGCACACGAGGTCGTCCGAATCGGGCGCGGTGATCGCCACCTCGCCCACGGCGAGGCGCCGCCCGAGCTTCAGCAGCCGCGCCTCCGCGAAAAGCCCGTTCGGACCGGGCTTCCGCAAAAAGTTGAAGTTGAGGCTCGTGGTGACGGCCAGCGCCACGGGGCCGATGTTCGACAGAATCGCCGCGTAGAGGGCGTAATCGGCGAGCGCCATCATGGACGGGCCCGAGACCGTGCCGCCGGGGCGCAGGTGGCGGTCGTGGTGGTCCATGCGCATGGTCGCGCGCAGGGGCCCGACGCCGACGAGGTGATAGGTCCGCCCGCCCGCCGCCATCTGCGGAAACGCCGCGTCGAGGAAGTTTCGGGTCTCGGACAGCGACAGGGCGAGCGGCGGGGTGTCGGACATGCGGGCGGGCCTCCGTCTCGACCTTGCAGCATGACGGGCCATGCCCGACAAGGGGCCGGCATGCCCAGCCACGACGCCTACGACCCTGCCCTGATCCGCCGGGTCCTCACCGAGACCCGACACATCGCCCTCGTCGGCGCCTCGGCCAATCCCGCCCGGCCGAGCCACCACGTCATGGCCTTCCTGCTCGGGCGTGGATACCGCGTGACCCCGATCAACCCCGGCCTCGCCGGGCGGACGCTTTTGGGTGTCCCCGTCTTCGCCCGCCTCGCCGACCTGACCGAGCCCGTCGACATGGTCGAAATCTTTCGCAGTTCCGACGCGGCCGGCGGCGTGGTGGACGAGGCGCTGGCCCTGCCCTGGCTGCCGCGCTTCATCTGGATGCAGGTCGGGGTCCGGGATGACGCCGCCGCCGCGCGGGCGGAGGCGAAGGGGTGTGTGGTGGTGATGGACCGGTGTCCGAAGATTGAGATGTTTCGGTAGCGGAGTGAGTCCCGCGGTCCACGACCTCGTCCTTCCTTGATGCTTTGCAGCAACTTCAATGTCGAATTGAAACCACTGGAATTTTTCAACGAAAAGTTTGGTGGTTATATGTCAGGACTTAAATTGCTAGTGTGAGCGCCCAAACTCCGCTCGACTGTGACCACTCAAATCGCTGCGCAGGGAACGTGTCCGGCAGGACGCGCACGCAAAGGTGTCGCTCAACCAGTTGCCGATGCCGCCCATCGGTGTGGATCGAGGTTTTTTGAAAAGTAACCGTCTTGCCCGTGTCTCGCACTTCTCTTCTGGACTAAGACACCCATGAAAACGGTGTTCTCGACCGACAACATCCAGCAGAGCCAGCGCTTCCGGGTCTGGCGGGAAACGCTCTTCGACTGCATCGGCCCCGTCGAGCAGAAGCAGATCGACGATGGGCCGTTCAACGGCCGAATCGAAGCAGTCCGCGTCGGGGATCTTCGGATGACCCGTGTTTCCGAGAGCGCGCTGCAGACCGAGGTCACTCCAGCGACACTCCGGCAACGGGAAGACACCGGCACGGTTTTCGTGCTGATTCAGCTCGAAGGCCGATCGACCAGTTCGCAGGACGGTCGCGATACAGTCCAAAGACCCGGCGACATCATCGTCCTGGGCGGACGACCGAACGTTCACCGGTCGAGTCGTACGGACAGATCGATCGTCTTGGAATTACCACGCGAAAAACTCGAAAATTTTCTGGGTCCGACAAAAATATATACGGCCTTTGCCTCGGGAGCGAATTCCCCCGGATCGATGCTCGCGGTGCAATTTTTCAAGCAACTTGCCGATTTTGCCGAAAGCCTAACCACTGATACAGCCAATCGGATGTCAAGAATCGGCGTCGATCTCGTCATAGCGAGTTTCGCCGAACGCATGGCGCAAGACTTACCGAGAGATCTGTATGGGACCGTCGTGGTCCAGCGCGCCAAGCACTACATCGAGGCCAATCTGCGCGATCCGACGCTCGACCCGCGCCAGCTCGCGGCCGCCATGGGCATCTCGCTGCGACGCCTGCAGGAACTCTTCCATCGGGAGGGACAGCACATTTCGGACTGGATCTGGGAGCGCCGGCTCAAGACCGCCGAGTTGCGCCTGAAGGATCCTACCTGCAGCCATCTGGCCATCGCCATGATTGCTTACGATTGCGGATTTGCCAATCCGGCCCACTTCAGCCGGCGCTTTAAGGATCGCTTCGGGCTGACGCCGCGCGAATTTCGGCATGCGGCGGCCGTGAATACTTGAACAGCGCCGAATCGCGCTCGATCCCCTGTTATTGCCCGAGGGATACGAAAAACCGCGCGGCGATTGCGTCAGGTTCCGTGGCGATGCGCGTCACCGACATCACGAAATCGCAGACTGACGCGTCTCCTCCATCAACCACACAGCCCCAAAACTAACCCCAGCCGCCACAGCCAGATACAGCCCCACCCAACCCACACCACCCCATTCCGACAACCGCTGCGCCAGATACGGCGCAGCGGACGCCCCCAAAATCCCCGCGAGGTTGTAGGTCACCGACGCCCCGGTGTAGCGCACGCGGGTCGGAAACAGCTCCGGCAGCAGGGCCCCCATGGGCCCGAACAGCCAGCCCATGGCGAACAGGCCGAGGCACAGGAAGCCCAGCACGAGGCCGCCCTGGCCGCTGCCGAGCATGGGTCCCATGAGCAGGCCGAGGCTGGCCGTGAAGGCGAGGCCGGAGAGCAGGACGGGGCGGCGGCCGTAGGCGTCGGCGGCCCAGCCGGAGAGCGGGATGCCGAGGGCCATGAACAGCACGGCGACGCACTCGAACAGCAGGAAGGTCGGCCGGGTGAAGCCGAGGGTCGCGACGCCGTAGCTGAGGGCGAACACCGTGGAGAGGTAGAACACCGCGTAGCAGGCCACCATGGCGAAGGTGCCGAGCAGGGTCGCGCGGAGGTATTTTGTGAAGATCACGGCGAGGGGCACGCGCTCGGGGGCGGCCTGTTCGAGGGCGGCCTGGAACACCGGGGTCTCGGTGAGCTTGAGGCGGACGTAGAGCCCGACGCCGACGAGGGCGGCGGAGGCCAGGAACGGGATGCGCCAGCCCCACGCCTGGAAATCCTCGGGGCTGAGGGCCAGGGCCAACCCAAGAAACCCGAGATTGGCGGTGATGAAGCCCACCGGCGCGCCGAGCTGCGGAAAAATGCCGTAGAGGGCGCGTCGCCCCGGCGGCGCGTTCTCCACGGCGAGCAACGCCGCCCCGCCCCACTCGCCGCCGAAGCCGAGGCCCTGGCCGAAGCGCAGGACGCACAGGGCCAGCGGCGCCCACCACCCGGCGGTGGCGTAGGTCGGCAGGCAGCCGATGAGCACCGTCGACAGGCCCATGATCATCAGCGAGGCCACCAGGGTGGCTTTCCGCCCGACCCGGTCGCCGAAATGCCCGAAGAACGCCGCCCCCAGGGGCCGGGCGATGAACGCGATGGAGAAGGTCGCGAACGCCGCGAGCGTCTGCACCGCCGGATCGCCGGGCGGGAAGAAGATCGGCCCGATCACCAGGGCGGCGGCGGTGGCATAGACGTAGAAGTCGTAGAACTCGATGGCCGTGCCGACGAAGCTGGCGACGAGAATCCGCGCGGCGGAGACGGGTGGGCTGATGGAGCGCATGGCCGCCGCTGTAGCGAAGCTTTTGGGGGGTGCCTAGGGACGGATTGCGGGTGATGTCATCGGGTACTGGCGGACGATCTTACGCAATTGCCGGCGGACCACGCCTTCGGGCTGAACGGATGCACGCATCCCCTCGCCCCGCCTGCGGGGAGAGGGACGCGTCTCCCCCTTGTCGGGGAGCGCGTCGAGGCGGCAGCCGATGGTGAGGGGGCGAATCCGGATGAGGCTCCTCCGACGAAGCCCCCTCACCGTCGCTGCAGCTTCGCCTTCGCTCGCCGCAGGCACGACGGGGTGCCTGCGGCCCTCTCCCCGCAGGCGGGGAGAGGTGGATGCGCGCAGACGCTCTGCGCCAGGGGCTGACGCACGCGCAAGCATCCATCTGCGAATGCCCGGTCCTGCGGGGTAGGGAAAAGCGCACGCGACACCCGCATCAATCCTTCAGCGGATCATGCCCCCAGTTCATCAGCGACAGGCGCCAGGGCGAATCCTTCACGGCGTCCTTGTCGTCGGGGCCGCCCTGCTTGAGGTGGCGGTGGACGTAGCTGACGACCTTGCGCATGTGGGCGTAGTCGTCCTCGGTCAGATCCGCTTTCTTGGTGTGGAGCAGATCGACGATGCGGCGGCCGGAGGCGTGGCCGGTGGATTCGCCCTTGCCGTTGGATTTCTGGCCGACGGCTTGGCTCTCGTCGGTGTCGAGAAACTTCTCCAGGGCTGAGGCGGTCATGTTCACGGCCGCCTTGAAGTCCGTCCACGTGGTCTCGTCGTCGTGCTCGGCCATCGCGAAAACTCCCGGGTTCGTGTGTCTGCCGATCGATCACGCACACGGGGGCGGGCCGGTTCCGGGCCGTGGCCGCGTGCCCCAGGGCCCGCGCTTGACCTCGGGCGCTCGTCCGCTACAAAGAACGGATGTTCGTTTAAGCGGAACAGGGCCGCGGGCCCCCTTCCGCTGACAACGGTTGGCGCTAGAACGGTGCCGATGTGGGCCCGCCGGCCCCTGGAGGATTCCATGACCGACCGCCTGCCCGGCTTCAACACCCTGGCGATCCACGCCGGCGCCGCCCCCGACAAGTCCACAGGCGCGCGGGCGACCCCGATCTACCAGACGGCGTCGTTCGTGTTCGACGACGTCGACCACGCCGCCTCGCTGTTCGGCCTCCAGGCCTTCGGCAACATCTACTCGCGCATCACCAACCCGACCAACGCCGTGCTGGAAGAGCGCATCGCCGCCCTGGAAGGCGGCACGGCGGCGGTGGCCGTCGCCTCGGGCCACGCCGCCGAGTTCCTGACCATGAACGCCCTGATGCAGCCGGGCGACGAGTTCATCGCGGCCGACAAGCTCTACGGCGGCTCCATCAACCAGTTCAACCACGCCTACAGGAACTTCGGCTGGAACGTGGTCTGGGCCGAGACCGACGACCCGTCGTCGTTCGAGCGCGCCATCACGCCCCGCACCAAGGCGATCTTCTGCGAGTCCATCGCCAATCCGGGCGGCGTCATCACCGACATCGCGGCGCTGTCGGCCATCGCCAAGCGCCACAACATTCCCCTGGTCGTCGACAACACCATGGCGACGCCGTACCTCATCCGCCCGTTCGAGCACGGCGCCGACATCGTCGTGCATTCGGCGACGAAGTTCTTAGGGGGCCACGGCAACTCCATCGGCGGCCTCGTGGTCGATGGCGGCACCTTCAACTGGGCCGGCGACGACCGCTATCCGGCCCTGTCGCAGCCCCGGCCGGAATATGCCGGGATGGTGCTCTCCGAGAACTTCGGCAACTTCGCCTTCGCCATCGCCATCCGGGTGCTGGGGCTGCGCGACCTCGGGCCAGCCCTCGCCCCGTTCAACGCCTTCCTCATCCTCAACGGCATCGAGACTCTGCCGCTGCGGATGCAGCGCCACTGCGACAACGCCCTCGCCATCGCCACCCACCTCTCGGGCCATGCCGCCGTCGACTGGGTCAGCTATCCGGGCCTGGAGGGCGACCCCTACCATGCCCTCGCCCGGCGCTACGCGCCGCTGGGCTCCGGCGCCGTCTTCACCGTCGGCCTCAAGGGCGGCTACGCGGCCGGCGTCAAACTGGTGTCGAATCTGCAGCTGTTCTCGCATCTGGCCAATATCGGCGACACCCGCTCCCTGGTGATCCACCCGGCCTCGACCACCCACCGCCAGCTCACCGATCCCCAAAAAATTTCGGCCGGGGCCGGGCCGGAGGTGGTGCGCCTGTCCATCGGCCTTGAGGACCCGGCCGACCTCATCGAGGACCTCGACGCGGCGCTGTCGGCGTGACCGGCGCATCGGTACGGCGCGCCGGCGCGCGCCGGGGCGTGGACCGGACCGGGCCTCGGCGCACGAGGGCGTGCGCCGGCGCGCCGCGTCATACCCGCGCCGGTGAAACGATCGCGGTCCGGGCCCCGTTGTTGACGGCATGGGTGGCGGGGAATAGGCCCCGACCATCCCGTTGCGCGAGATCGTCCGGCCGCCGATGACGCACTCCCAAGATCTTCCCCAAGACCTGCCCCAAGACCTCCCCGTCGTGCTCCTCGTCGAAGACGACGGCCTGCTCCTGATGGAAGCGGCCGACACCCTGGCGGATGCGGGCTTCACCGTGGTGGAGGCGAGCCACGCCGACAAGGCTTTGACGGTATTGGAGAATCGCGACGACGTCGGTGTGCTGATGACCGACGTCGACATGCCGCGCGGCTCCATGGACGGCTTCGCCCTCGCCCGGCTCGTGGCCCATCGCTGGCCGGCAATTCCGGTCCTCGTCGTCTCCGGCATGGGGACCCCCGGCCCCCACGACATGCCCGACGGGGCCCGGTTCATCCCGAAGCCCTACGAACCCTCGACCCTCGTGCGGACCCTGCGCGCCTTCGTGCACCGGGCCGCCTAACTCCCTGTCAGACTTCGAGAAAAGGCCCCATGGCCACCGAGACCAGACCCCAGCGCTTCGCCACCGCCGCCATCCATGCCGGCGCGGCCCCCGACCCCGCCACCGGCGCCCGGGTCCAGCCGATCTACTTCACCAACGGCTTCGTGTTCGAGTCGACGGAGCAGGCGGCGGACATCTTCGCCATGCGCCGCACGGGCTTCTCGTACTCGCGCGGCTCGAACCCCACGGTCGCCGCCCTGGAGCGCCGCGTCGCCGCCCTGGAGGGGGCCACCTCCGCCGTGGCGGTCTCGTCCGGCCAGTCCGCCCTGCTGCTGATCCTGATGACCCTGATGCGCAGCGGGGACGCCTACGTCGTCTCGCCGCGCCTGTTCGGCGGCTCCCTCGGCCTCATCAACCGCCTCGACGGGCGCTACGACCTGAAGGCCCTCTACGCCAAGGGTCTCGACCCGGCGGATTTCGAGGCGGCGATCACGCCCGAGACGAAGGCCATCGTCTGCGAATCCATCGTCAATCCGTGCGCCACCGTCATGGATCTGGCGGGCATCGCCGCGGTGGCGCGGCGCCACAAGCTGCCGCTCATCGTCGACAACACCCTGGCCTCCCCGGCCCTGATCCGGCCCATCGAGCACGGCGCCGACATCGTCATGCACTCGACCTCGAAGTTCCTCGGCGGCTCCGGCCAGACCATCGGCGGCGTGATCTGCGACGCCGGCACCTTCGACTGGGCGGCGGCGCCCGACCGCTACAACCTCATCGCCGAGCCGTGGGAAGACTACGACGGCCTCGTCATCACCGAGCGCTTCCCCGATTTCAGCTTCGCCGTGGCCTGTCGCCTGTTCGGCCTGCGCGAGCTCGGGCCCGGCCTGTCGCCGATGAACGCCTTCCTCACCCTCACGGGCATCGAGACCCTGCCCCTGCGCATGGCGCGCCACTGCGCCAACGCCCGGACGGTGGCGGGCTTCCTCAAGGATCACCCGGCCGTGGCGTGGGTGAGCTATCCCGCCCTGCCCGGCCAGCCGGGGGAGGCCCTCGCGGCGCGGTACGTGCCGGACGGACCGGGCTCGATCTTCACCTTCGCCCTGAAGGGCGGCGAGCCGGCGGCGATCCGGTTCATCATGGGTCTCAAGCTCGTCTCGCACCTCGTCAACATCGGCGAGATCAAGTCCCTGGCGATCCACCCGGCGACGACGACGCACCGTCAGCTGCTGCCGCACGAGAAGCAGGCCGCCATGGTGGGACCCGAGACCGTGCGCCTCTCCATCGGCCTGGAGAACGCCGAGGACCTCATCGCCGACATCGAGCAGGCCCTGGCGCAGGCGGGCTGAACCGCCTTTCGAGCGGTACGCCAGCACCGTCCGGCGTCAGGCGCGAACCGGGACATCTCCGGTGTTCGGGGTCAGGAAACCCGGCACCCGCTCGGCCGGCATCGGCCTGCCGTAGAGGTAGCCCTGGACGTAGCCGCAGCCCTCCGCCAGGAGGACCCGCGCCTGCGCTTCGGTCTCGACGCCCTCCGCCGTGACGTCGAGGCCGAGGCTGCGTCCGAGTTGGAGGACGGCGGTGACGATGGCGGCGTCGTCCGAGTCGCGCTCGAGGTCCTGGACGAAACTGCGATCGATCTTGATCTCATCCACCGGAAAACGCTTCAGGTGCGTGAGAGAGGCGTACCCCGTCCCGAAATCGTCCAGGGCCACGCGGATACCGGCGGCGTGCAGGGCGTCGAGGACGGGCCCGACCCGATCGCCGTTCCCGCCCAGGAGCACCGTCTCGGTGATTTCGACGCCGATCCGGTCGCGGGCGAGGCCAACCGCGGCGATATCCGCCAGGAGCGCCTCGGCGAGGTCGCCTTCGCCGAACTGCGCCGAGGACAGGTTGAGGAACACCCGCCCCGGATCGTGGCCGCCATCGATCCAGCGGGTGACGTCGGAGACGATCTGTCGGCGCAGGACCCGACCGACCCCGATTCCGATCTCCGGATCGTCGAACACCGCGGCGAAGGCGGCGGGTGCGAGCAAACCGCGGGCCGGATGCCGCCAGCGCGCCAGGGCCTCGAAACCGACCACACCGCCCGTCGCGAGATCGACCTTGGGCTGATAGAACGGGACCAATCCACCCTCCTCAAGGGCCACGCGCATCTCACGGATGAGGGTCACGCGATCTTCGATGGTCGCGCGAAGACTCGGCACGAAGCGCATGGCGCGATTCCGCCCCGCCCCCTTCGCCGCGTAGAGGGCGAGATCCGCGTCGGTGAACAGGTCGGTCGAACTCTTCGCGTCGGCGGGATAGACGGCGATGCCGAGACTGGCACGCGGGGCGACGATGCGGCCGCCGATGGCGGTGGGTGGTCGAAGGGCGTCCAGGATCACGTCGCTCAAGGCGTCGAGGTCGCGAGGCCCTGCTTCGCCGACAGGTCCGCACGGTGCGATGACAACGAACTCGTCGCCGCCCAGGCGTGCCACGAGGTCACCCGGTTGCGTCACGTCGTTCAGCCGCCGGGCGACTTCCTTGAGCAGGGTGTCGCCGGCATCGTGGCCGAGGGTGTCGTTGACCTCCTTGAAGGCGTCGAGATCGATGAGGATCAATCCGACCTCGCCACCCACGACCCGGGCGTCTGCCAGGGCGTTGTCGAGGGTCGCCTGGAACAGGGCGCGATTGGGCAGTCCGGTGAGAACGTCGTGGTTGGCCGCGATCCGGATGCGCTCCTCCACCGCCTTGCGGCTGGTGATGTCGACGAGACTCGAGACGATGCACGGTACCCCGTCGGCCTGGACCGTCTCCATCGACAGGAGGATGTCGCGCCGGGCTCCGGCGAGGGTCGTGATGCTCGACTCCTGGTCGCGGGTCGATCCGTGGGCGTCGAGAAGCGCCTGGAGGCGGCGTCGCTCGCTCGAATCGACCACATCGCGCGTGGTGTAGCGGACGATGCTCGCCCGATCCGGAATTCCGAAGAACGCCAGGCCGGCGTCGTTCACGTTCACGAACCGGCCGTCCGACTGGCATGAGACCACGATCGGCACGGGCACGGCCCGGAACATCGTCTCGAACAGCCGGCGGCTGTCGGCGAGCTCGTCATTGGCACGCTGCGCCGCCCGGACCGCCGTCCACTCTAGCCGCCGCAGGCGGTTCCAGCGAACGACGAAGAGGAGGATCGGCACGTTCGACATGGCGGTCGCCATCACGATGCCCAGCGCCGTCGGGGGAACCGGTGCCGGGAGCAGGTACCCGCAGAGCAGCACCACGGTGCAGAAGTTGCCGGAGATCAAGGTCCAGCGGAAACTCGTCGGCACCACGAGCATGTAGACCGCGGGGAGCATCAGCAGGACGAACAGCGCGATGTCCGACCGCGTCGAGCACAGATACCCCACCGCAACGGCACTGACGAACTGCCATCCGATCATCACCCGTTGCAGGGCGGGAAACCCGTCGACGGTCCGCACGGCCCGGTAGGCCACGTAGGACACCACGATGACGGTGAGGCGTGCGGTGATGGCCGGGAGGAAATGCGCCTGTCCGTAAAAGCGCGCGTCGCTCAGGAGGAACAGGCCGTTCAGGACGACGGCGAACAGGAAGATGAGGCGGGTGTGCCGGATCGTTTCCGGCAGCCGCTCGGCCTGGAAAGCGGCTTCGCGCTCGGGGACGGCGAACTCGCCGCCGATGGGGTGGAGACGGTTGCTCGGCATGGCACTCCGCCCTTTGCACGAGAAAGCTGGCGCAGAGCTTAAGGGGCCGCACGAAAAACCTGTCGCCGTCGGTCATCGCCCCGAGCACGAGGGCAGCTCGGGAGTTTCACGGGAGGCCGTCACGAGGTGTTGCGATCACCCCGCGGGGGCCGCCGGAGGGCACGCAGAGCGCCGCGCAGGGTGCGCACGTCCTGTTCCGTCATCGCCATGCGGTGAAGCATGTCGCGCATGTTGCGGGCGATGATATCGCGCTTCTCCGGCGGGTAGAATCCGGCCGTCGTCAGGCTGTCCTCGAGGGCTCCGACGAGGGAGGCCATGGCCTCGCGGGTCGCGGGCGGCGCCAGCATCTCGCCCGAGAAAGGCAGGCGCGCGAGTCCGGCCGCCCGGCGCCACTCGTATCCGACGAGGAGAACCCCCTGGGCGAGATTGAGGGAGGGGAACTCGTCCGTCACCGGAAAGGTCACGATGGCGTCGGCGAGCGACACCTCTTCGTTGCTCAGGCCGGCCCGCTCGCGCCCGAACAGGATGCCGACCTTCTGAGCGCCCCGGACGACGACATCGCGCATGGCGTCGTCGGGACCCATCACACGCTTCATCTGCCCGCGCTCGCGCGCCGTCGTCGCCAGGACGTAGTGGAGGTCGGTGATCGCCTCCGCGACCGTGGCGAACACCGTCGCGTTATCGAGCACATGGGTCGCGCCCGAGGCCGCCTCGCGCACGCCCTTCTTCGGCCAGCCGTTCTTCGGGGCCACGAGGCGGAGTTGGGACAGACCGAAATTGGCCATGGCGCGCGCGACCATGCCGATATTCTCGGCCAGCTGCGGCTCGACGAGGACGACGACGGGCGCGCTCGGCATGAGCCTAGATCTTTCCGTCGAGACCCATCTGGTAATATTTGTGGATGATCTTGTCCTGGTTCTCCAGGAGCCAGTCGATGGACGGCTCGTTGGTCATGGCCTTGCGGATGGCCTCGGTCATGCCCTTCCGCTGGATCTCGAACAGGGCCTTGTGGTCCACGGTCTCGGCCTCGATCACCCCGGGACTGAGCCAGACCGAGCAGATGATGCCGAGGTCGTTGGCCTTCTCCTTGGGGATATAGCCCAGCCGCACGGCGTCGAGCACGCCGTTGGCGATGGCGAACTGCACGGTGCCCATGAGAATCGAGGTGTACTTCGACTCGGTCACGCTCACCTTGGAGACGCACAGGGTCACCGGGCGGACCATGATGTCGGTGTTGAGCAGGGCGAAGACGCGGCTGTGGCCGACCACCTGATCGCCCGTGAGGGTGGCGAGCGCGATGCCGACAGGTCCGTCGAGTTCGCCGATGATGACCTCCGGCTCGGCGGCCGTGTTGGGCGGGCCGCCCGCGACCAGGGCCTCGCCGGCCCGCAGGATGATGCGTTCGCTCATGGTTTTTCCGTTCCGTCCCACTTCGTGATGGGAGCCAGATCCCCCCTCGCGCCGCGAATGTCCAGAGGCGCGGTGCGCCTGACAGATGCCGCTGCCTGTCACGGCGCCAGAGGTCCCGTCCGCCTTCCGTCGCTGCGACGCCCGCGCTATGACCCGCCCGCGGGGCCGCACGGCATTTGCATGGGGCCCCCCCGGAATCTTTGCGGAAGGCCTGACACGCGATGGATAAGATCAAGGTAGCCAAGCCCGTCGTCGAACTCGACGGCGACGAGATGACCCGGATCATCTGGAGCGAGATCAAGACCAAGCTCATCCACCCCTATCTCGACCTCGACCTCGAGTATTACGATCTCGGCGTCGAGCACCGCGATGCCACGGGCGACCGGGTGACCGTCGAGGCCGCCGAGGCGATCAAGCGCCACGGCGTCGGCGTGAAGTGCGCCACCATCACCCCCGACGAGCAGCGGGTGAAGGAGTTCAACCTCAAGGAAATGTGGAAGTCGCCTAATGGCACGATCCGCAACATCCTCGGCGGCGTGATCTTCCGCGAGCCGATCATCTGCAAGAACGTACCCCGCCTCGTTCCGGGCTGGACCCAGCCCATCGTCGTCGGGCGCCACGCCTACGGCGACCAGTACAAGGCAACGGACTTCAAGGTGCCGGGCAAGGGCCGCCTTACCATCAAGTTCGAGGGCGAGGACGGCACGGTCATTGAGCGGGAAGTGTTCAACTTCCCCTCCCCCGGCGTCGCCCAGGCCATGTACAACCTCGACGATTCGATCCGCGACTTCGCCCGTGCCTCGATGAACTACGGCCTCAACCGCAAGTACCCGGTCTATCTGTCCACCAAGAACACCATCCTCAAAGCCTATGACGGCCGGTTCAAGGACCTGTTCGAGGAGGTGTTCCAGAACGAGTTCAAGGCCAAGTTCGACGCGGCCGGCATCACCTACGAGCATCGCCTCATCGACGACATGGTGGCCTCGGCCCTCAAGTGGTCCGGTGGCTACGTCTGGGCCTGCAAGAACTACGACGGCGACGTGCAGTCCGACACCGTCGCCCAGGGCTTCGGATCGCTGGGCCTGATGACCTCCGTGCTCCTCACCCCCGACGGCCAGACCGTGGAGGCCGAAGCCGCGCACGGCACGGTGACGCGCCACTACCGCGAGCATCAGAAGGGCAAGGAGACCTCGACCAATTCCATCGCGTCGATCTTCGCATGGTCGCGCGGTCTCGCCCACCGGGCCAAGCTCGACGGCAACGCCGATCTGGCCAAGTTCGCCACCACCCTGGAGACGGTCTGCGTCGATACCGTCGAGGCCGGGTTCATGACCAAGGACCTCGCCCTCCTCGTCGGCCCGGACCAGAAGTGGCTCTCGACCACGGGCTTCCTCGACAAGGTCGATCAGCACCTCAAGGCCGCCATGGCCTGAGACGGAGGACGCGGCTTCGTCGGGGGCGGGGCCGCACCTCAAGCCTTGGCGGCGTTGCGCCTGCGCGTCTCGGCGGCCTTCTTCGCCGAGGCCGAGCGCTGTTCCGGCGTGCGGGCTGCGGAAACCTTGCCGCCGGCCTCGCCACCCGCATGGGCCGCCGGGTGGCCGGTCGATCGACCCCGGCCCGATCCGCCGGGTTTCTTCCCGCCGCCGTCATCCTTGTTGACGGTGGCCCAGGCGCGCGCCTCAGCAGCTTTTTCCGGAACGCCACGGGCCTCGTAGGATTCGGCGATGTGCTCGGCCTTGCGCACCTGCTTGTCGGTATAGCGGGACTTGTCGCCCTGCGGCATGGTCGGTCTCCCGTTCGCTGCCTCTTCAGCTCATCCCCATCGGCCCGTCGAGGACGGACCGGACCCGCCGGATCAGCTCCGTGCGACGGTAGGGCTTGTTCAGAAGTTCGAACTCGTTTCCCCCCGCATCGGTTCGCTCCAGGCTCGCCTCGGCGTAGCCCGTCGTGAGCAGCACCTTGAGGCAGGGCCGCCGGTCGCGGGCCGCGCGTGCCAGGACGATGCCGTTCATGCCGCCGGGCATGATCAGATCCGTGAACAGGAGATCGATGGTCACGGCACTGTCCACGATTTCGAGGGCTTCGCGTCCGTTGCGGGCCATCAGAATCGTGTAGCCGAAGTCCCTCAGGATGGTGCGTGCGAGTTCCGCCACGTCCTCGCGGTCATCGACGATGAGCACCGTTTCGGTCCCGGGCGGCTCGACGGGCGGAGGATCGATACGGGGCGCGGCCCGCGTCTCGCCCTCCCCTCCCGCCGGGAACGACAGGCTCACGGCCGTGCCCTCGCCGACCTGTGAGGTGATCTGGGCAGCCCCCCCCGATTGCTTGGCGAAACCGTAGACCATCGACAGGCCGAGGCCGGTGCCCTTGCCCTCCTCCTTGGTGGTGAAGAACGGGTCCATCACCCGCGCCAGCGCAGTGGAAGGGATGCCGACGCCGGTGTCGACGATGCTGACGGTGACGTAACGCCCGGGCTGAAGCGGGCCGCCATCGGCGTCGTGGCCGGGGCCGACCTCCCGGTTGCACGTGGCGATGGTGACACGGCCGCCGTCCGGCATCGCGTCGCGGGCATTGATGAGGATATTGAGGAGCGCGACCTCAGTCTGGGCCGGATCGACCCGGCAGGTCCAGAGGTCGGGGGCGAGGCGCAGGTCGATGGTCACGGCATCCCCGAGGGTCCGGTCCACCCTCTCGCGCAGGTCGGTCACCAGGCTGTTGAGATTGACCGCGCGGCCCTCGAGGCGCTGGTTGCGCGCGAAGGCGAGGAGTTGCTGTGTCAGGATCGTGGCGCGTTCGGCGGCGACGCGGATGTTCTCCGTGGCCCGGCGTAGGCGGCCCGTATCCGGCTCCGGCCGGTCGAGACCCGCGCTGAGGATGTCGACGTAGCCGACCACGACCTGCAGCAGGTTGTTGAAGTCGTGGGCGATCCCGCCGGTCAGCTGACCGAGGGCCTCCATCTTCTGTGCCTGGCCGAGGGCGTCCTCGGCATCGCGGCGGCGTGAGACGTCGAGCTGGGAGGCGAAGAAATACACGAGCTCGCCCGCCGCGTCGTAGACCGGCGAGATGAAGAGCGCGTTCCAGAACGTCGAGCCGTCCTTGCGATAGTTCAGGATCTCCGTGGCGAAGTCCTCGCGCGCGGCGATGGCGCGGGAAATTGCCGCCACGAGCTTTCGGTCGGTCTCCGGACCCTGGAGAAACCGGCAGTTGCGGCCCACCACCTCGTCGCGGACGTAACCGGTCAGGTCTAGGAACGCCTGATTCGTGAAGATGATCGGATTGTCGTCCTGCCGCGGATCGGTGACGACCATGGGCATCCGCGTCGAAGCGACGGCGGCGAAGAAGAGATCACCGTGACGGTCGGTTCCGTCGGAGGCTGATCCGGTGGCCACCCGCACTCGCACACCCGTCGGCGGGGTTTCAGGCGTCTGGTTCATGCGGGTCCGCTTCAAAGGAGCGTCGAACGGAGGGCGCGGTTCACGAGACGGCAACGGCCGAACCCGCTCCCGTATCCCTTCGTCAGCCGTCTCGGCCCACGCCTTCGAGGCAGGGACGATGCCGGACCGGCACCGTCCCTGCGACGGTCACTCCTTGCGGGCGCCAAAGCGGACGTTGTCGATGTTGGCGCGCTCGAACGCCTGCATCACGTGCTGATACGACCGCTCCATCTCCGTCACCTCGCTGTCCTCGACTTCCTCGGGCTTGAGCACGAACATCAGCATCGACCGTCCGGTGACGTCGTAGCGCTCGCCCACGGGCACGCTGACGACCTCCTGGCTGTCGGGCAGGTTGGTGTCGAGGAGGCGCGTCCAGGCCGTGGCGCCGACGGTGGCCGGCAGGGTGAACGAAACGAGGTCGTGGTAGGCGTTGTAGAGCAGGAGCAGGGTCGCATCGCCGCCCCGGCGCTGGATGCCCGAGACCTGCGCCCGGCCGTCGAGGACCACGGCGAGCGACCGCGCATCGCCCTGAGACCAGTTCTCGGGCGTCATCTCGGTGCCGTCGGGGGTCAGCCACGTGACGTCGCGAACCCCAAGTTCCTCATCGAAATCGCCCGTGAGGAAGCGCCCCCGTGTGAGAATAGGCAGCGATTCGCGAAGGATCATCAGGCGCTGGGTGAACTCGGTGAGATCCCGTTCCTCCGGGCCGATGGCGCCCCAGTCGAGCCAGGAAATCTCGTTGTCCTGACAATAGGCGTTGTTGTTGCCGTTCTGCGTGCGGGCGAACTCATCACCCGCAAGCAGCATCGGCGTTCCACGGGACAGGAACAGGGTTGCCAGCATGTTGCGCATCTGGCGCAGGCGCACGGCCCGGATCTCGGGATCATCCGTCGGTCCCTCGACGCCGTAATTGTTCGAGAGATTGTGCGAATGGCCGTCGCGGTTGTTCTCGCCGTTCGCGATGTTATGCTTCTCGTTATACGACACCGTGTCGTTCAGCGTGAAACCATCATGGGCGGTGAGGAAGTTCACGGACGCCCAGGGCTTGCGCCCGCGCTTGTTGAACTTGTCGGCCGATCCCGTGAGGCGCGACGCGAGGGAGGGAAGCAGCCCCTCGTCGCCCCGCCAGAATCCGCGCACGTCGTCGCGGTAGCGGTCGTTCCACTCGGCCCAGCCCGGCGGGAAGCCGCCGACCTGATAGCCGCCCGGTCCGCAATCCCACGGCTCGGCAATGAGCTTGACCGAGTTGAGCACCGGGTCCTGCCTGCAGGTGTCGAGGAAGCCGCCGCCCTCGTCGAATCCGTGCGGCTCGCGGCCCAGGATCGTGGCGAGATCGAACCGGAAGCCGTCGACCCGCATCTCGGTGGCCCAGTAGCGAAGCGAGTCCGTCACGAGCTGCAGGACGCGGGGGTGCGACAGGTTGAACGTGTTCCCCGTGCCAGTGTCGTTGATGTAGTAGCGCGGCTCTTTCGGCATCAGCCGGTAGTACGAGGCGTTGTCGACGCCCTTGTAGGACAGGGTCGGCCCCTTCTCGTTGCCCTCGGCCGTGTGGTTATAGACCACGTCGAGAATCACCTCGAGGCCGGCGCCGTGCATGCGGGCGACCATCTCCTTGAACTCGGAGAAGGCGAAGTCCGGCACGGCCGCGTAGCGGCGGGCGGGCGTGAAGAACGAGATCGTGTTGTAGCCCCAGTAGTTCACCAGGTCCTTTTCCTGCAGGTAATCGTCCTGCACGAAGGCATGGACCGGCAGGAGCTCGACGGAGGTGACGCCGAGGCTCTTGATGTAGTCGAGCACCGCCGGAGTTCCGAGGCCCGCATAGGTACCACGCAGCTTCTCCGGCACGGCCGGGTGCAGCTTGGTGAAACCCTTCACGTGGGTCTCGTAGAAGATCGTCTTCTCCCACGGCACGTGGGGCTTGCGGTCACGTCCCCAGGTGAAGGCCGGGTCGATGACGCGGCTGCGCCGGGTGAACGGCGCCGAGTCGCGCTCGTCGAAGGTCAGGTCGTCGCCCGTCTCCATCTGGTAGCCGAACAGGGCCGGGTTCCAGGTGATGGAGCCGACCAGACCCTTGGCGTAGGGATCGATGAGCAGCTTGTTTGGGTTGAAGCGGTGGCCGGCCTTCGGCTCGTAGGGACCGTGCACGCGGTAGCCGTAGATGGTGCCGGGACGCGCGTCCGGCAGGTAGCCGTGCCAGATCTCGTCGGTGTATTCGGGCAACTCGATGCGCTCGAGTTCCTCCTCGCCGGCATCGTCGAACAGGCACAGTTCGACCTTGGTGGCGTGAGCGGAGAACAGGGCGAAGTTGACGCCGAGCCCGTCCCAGTTGGCGCCGAGGGGATAGGGCGAGCCTTCCTTGATGCGCGATCGCCGCGCGGAACCCTGCGCGGACGCCCTGCCGGTCTGAGAAAAATCGTCTGCCATAACTGCTCCAGGGACGGTGCCGGACCCGGTGTGGCGCAAACACCGGGCGTCACGGCACGCCAAAACCGCTACGGCAACGCTTACGCTTGGGTTGAAGGTCCCCCGTGGCGGAAAACTTTTTGCGGCGCGAAGCGGGGTCGGCGACCCTTGGCGGGGAGCCAAAGGCACGACACCTGCCCCCTGTCCGTGGCACGATCCCACGGCATGGGCGTTGCGACGTGATCCGCGCCGTTCGACAGACACCTTTCCGCCGAGGCATACCGATGACCGACCAGCCCAACGGCCTCCAGACCATCGCGGACCGGCACGGGGTGAGCCTCGACGCCGTGCGCCACCTCGTCCGTGCCCTCGAGGCCGGGCACGGCACCATGGCCCAGTTCAACCATCCGGAACTCGGTGGCTTCGGCCAGTGGTCGTCAGGGGGCATGACGATGATCGGCAACATGTTCGATTCCGGCCTCAAGGCCCGCGTCGCCGCCTTGTGCGGCGCCCTGGCCGACGCCTTGCCGCCGGCGGGGTTCGCCGAACGGGACGGCGTCTCCGGCGCGTGGTGGCCGCGAGGCCTCGGACGACCGGCGACGTCCGGAGCTCAGAACGGCCAGCGCTACGCATACTTCCCGCACGCACAGCGCGTTGCCGTGGAGGCGGACGGGCAGGTCGCCGTCTACGACACGGAAGGCCACCACATCACCGGTGTTTCGCAGCAGCAGGGTGGCACCCGCAGCCTACGCTTCTCCGGGCCCGATGGAGTCATCGACCTCGAGACCCTGCGCCGGATCGATGGCGACGCGGCGGGGCAGGACGAGCCGAGCACCCCCGAACCGACCCCGCAGCCGAAGCCGTTCACGCCCGAGCCCCTGCAACGCCCGGAGCCGGCAGCACCCCGCCCGCCATCGTCGGCCGACGATGTGCTCGCGACCCTGGAACGCCTGGCGGAACTGCAGCGCAAGGGCGTCCTGACGGAGGGGGAATTCGCGGCCAAGAAGGCCGAGCTTCTGGCGCGGCTCTGACGAGACGGCGACGGGGCTTCGCGTCCCGCGCGAAACGCCCGGTGATTGTCGGATTTCACCCCGAGAACGACAACGCCTCCGAACTTCCCGACAACCCCTCATCCACAACGCGAAAGCCGCACCTGCCTCGCCGCAGGCGGCGAGAGTCCCATGTCAGGCGGCATGGGACTTTCGCGCGACCTCATCGACATCCGGACGATCTATCACGAGCCGGCGGTCGCCGCGTTTTCGCGGGGACGGGCGATCCTCGATCGCTTCCCCGATGCCGAGCGCATCCCGGTTCCCTCGCACTGGAACATCCCCGCCCTGCACGGCAACGCCGGATCGGTGGAGGATTGGGTGCGGATCAAGCGCTCCACCCTCGTCCTCGGGGTGAAGAAGGGACTGACCATGCGGCCCAACGGCCGCAGCGCCCACTTCATCGCGCCCTCGACCTCCAACGGCTGCGCCATGGCCTGCGCCTATTGCTACGTGCCGCGCCGCAAGGGATTCGCGAATCCGATCTCGCTTTTCGTCAACGTCGAGGCGGTCAGCGCCGCCATCCGCCGGCATGCCGACCGGCAGGGCCCCCTGCCCGAGCCGGACAGCGTCGACCCGGCGCTCTGGGTCTACGACCTCGGCGAGAATGGCGACCTCTCCGTCGATGCCGCGATCAGCGATACGGTACGCGACCTCGTCGGCCTGTTCCGCACCCTGCCCAACGCCAAGGCCTCCTTCGCCACCAAGGCGGTGAACCGCGATCTCCTGACCTACGACCCGCAGGGCAAGACCCGCATCCGGTTTTCCATGATGCCGGAGCGCATCGCCCGAGTCGTCGATGTCCGCACGAGCCCGATCCCGGAGCGGATCGCCGCCATCGACGACTTCGTGGCCGCCGGCTACGAGGTCCACCTGAATTTCTCGCCGGTCATCCTCTACGAGGGCTGGGAGGCGGACTGGGCCGAGCTGTTCGCGGCCATCGACGCCGGAATCGGGGACGCGGCCCGGGCTCAGGTCAAGGCCGAAATCATCATGCTGACCCACAATGCCGATCTGCACGCGGTCAACCTCGGCTGGCACCCGAAGGCCGAGGATCTCCTGTGGCGCCCGGACATCCAGGAGGCCAAGGTCTCGCAGGGCGGTGGGGCGAACCTGCGCTACCGCACGGGCTGGAAAGGTCGCTGGCTCGCCCGCTTCACCGCGCTTCTGGCCGAACGGATGCCCTACTGCACCGTGCGTTATGCATTCTGACCCTCGTTTGGAGACCGGCCGACCATGAGCCACGAAACCCATCTGCACGACGCCGTTGCCCTCGCCCACGGCAACGTCCTGTCGGGGGGAAGGCCCTACGGCGCCGTGATCGTCCGCGACGGTACGGTGCTGGTCCGCGCCGTCAACCGGACGGCGGAGACCAACGACCCGACGGACCACGCCGAGATGGTGGCGATCCGCGAAGCCAGCCGACGGCTGGGCTCGTCGAAGCTCGACGGTTGCGTCGTCTACGCGAGCGGACGCCCCTGTCCCATGTGCCACGCCGCCATGCGGCTCTCGGGCATCCGCGAGGCCTACTTCGCCTACACGGCGGAGGATGGAGAAGCCTACGGCCTCATCGGCGCCGGCATCTACGCGGAATTGTGCCGTCCCCTCGACGAACAGCCGATGCGGGTGAGCCACCACCCGGTGACGGCGGAGGAGCATCCCTACGCGGCTTGGCGCGCTCGCGAGAGCGGCAACAGTTGAGCGATTGGCTTGGGCGCGATCCGACGCTAGCCTCGCACGATGACCGAGAACGACCTGCGCGAATCACGCGCCGCCCTGATCCTCCTGGCCGTGACGGTCGCCTCGGTGCTGATCTTCGGCGCGGTCACGGTCCTGATCCAGCTCTGACGGGGGCGTGCCCCGGCGGGATCAGTGCGTCCAGGGTGCCGTGCGGTTGAATTTGAAGTTGTCCGAGTAGGACAGGCCCTTGCGGACGATGGGCCGGTGCGGCTCCTCGACCCGGTAGGACAGGCCGGCGCGGGTGGCGTAGGCGATGGCCTCGTCGCGGGTCTCGAATTCCAGGCGCACCTGCTGCAGCATGTCGGAGGAGCCGGTCCAGCCCATGAGCGGATCGGCCTCGCGCGGGGTGCTCTGGTCGAATTCGAGGACCCAGACCTTGGTGCGCGCCATCCCGGACTGCGATGCGTCCTTGGCGGGCTGGTAGATCCGGGCGCTCGACATCGGACGGTTCCCAACGGTCACGGGGTTTGCCGGTCGAGAGATGGTCGGGGCGATAGGATTCGAACCTACGACCCTCTGGTCCCAAACCAGATGCGCTACCAGGCTGCGCTACACCCCGACGCGTTCTCGACGCCCCACGGCTCATAGGAGCTTTGCGGGGTCCGGGCAAGGATGGATGCGCTCAGGCGAGGATGTCGAGGACGCGTTTTTCCATGTCCAGCGAGGTGCGCAGAATGGCTGCGTTGAGGCTGACATCGGTCTTGGCCTCCATGAGGTTCAGGGCCGTGCTCGACAGATCGACCTGGGTCGCCGCCGGCAGGCTGGTGCCGATGGTCGCCACGCCTTCGGCGGCCTGGGCGAATCGCTGCGTCGCCGCCGCCATCCCGCCGCTGCTGATCGACACTGCGCTGATCATGGGCCGTCTCCCTCACCCGCTCCGACGAGAAGAGCACGCAACCCGTTAAGCGAAGGGCGCGCGAACCCGTTGCATTCGATCGAACCCGGACCGGGCGCTTGAACCCGGCCCACCCCGGCGCCAACTCGGCCACAGCGGCCGACGCGACGGCCCGCGCGTATGAGGTGCCCGATGATCGATCTGCATTACTGGCCGACGCCGAACGGCCACAAGGTGACGCTGTTCCTCGAAGAGGCCGGCCTGCCCTACGCGATCAAGCCGGTGAACATCGGCGCCGGCGACCAGTTCAGGCCGGACTTCCTCGCCATCGCCCCCAACAACCGCATGCCGGCCATCGTCGATCACGCACCGGTGGACGGCGGCAAGCCGGTCGCCCTGTTCGAGTCCGGCGCGATCCTGCTCTACCTCGCCGAGAAGACCGGCCGGTTCATCGCCCGGGATCTGCGCGGCCGCGCCGAGGTGCTGCAATGGCTGTTCTGGCAGATGGGCGGCCTCGGGCCCATGCTCGGGCAGAACCACCATTTCAGCCAGTACGCGCCCGAAAAAATTCCCTACGCCGTCGACCGCTACGTCAAGGAGACCAACCGCCTTTACGGCGTCCTCGACCGGCGTCTGGCCGACCGCGAATTCGTGGCGGGCGCCGATTACTCCATCGCCGACATGGCCGCCTATCCGTGGATCGTGCCGTACGAGAAGCAGGGCCAGACCCTGTCCGACTTCCCCCACCTCGCACGCTGGTTCACCGCCATCGCCGAGCGCCCGGCCACCCGGGCGGCCTATGCCCGCGCCCCGGAGGTCAACCCCGACCACGGCAAGACCATGAGCGCGGACGCCAAGAAGGTGATGTTCGGCCAGACCGCGAAGGGCCGGGCCTGAGCGTCAGCGCCGCAGCGAGTCGAGCGGTACCGGAGCGGCATGCGGGCGGGTCGCCAGCATGCCGTCGAGGAGGGCCAGCACCTCGGGCCGTCCGCAATTGGCGGCCGGCTCGAACGGAGTCCAGGTCTGGGTGAAGTCGAGGGCGGCGAACACGTCGCGGTAGCGCCGCAGCTCGTTCGTCGTGAGCGGCACCCCGCGCACGAACGCCTTGTGGGCCGAGATCGTCGTGGCCCGGCGAAAGTCCTTCGGGTCGAGTTCGAACTTCAGGGCGTCGCCGCAGAACAGGATCTTTCGCGCGCGATCGAACAAGACCGCGTGGCCGTCGAAATGGCCGGCGGTGCGATGGAGTTCGAGGCCCGGCAGCGGTTCGAGGAAGTCGTCGTAGGGCCACGACACCTGGAGTGCGGCGCTCCAGACGAAGTCGGCCGCCGGCAGGCACACCTCCGGGTCGAAGCGATCCTGCAGCTGCACCAGCGCGCCGTAGGCATGTGGGTGGGAGGACGACAGCACCTGCATCCCGCCGAGGGTCGCGATGTGCCGGAGCGCCGCCTCGCTGAAGACCGGGCAGGCTTCGAAGCCCATGTTCCCCTGCGGTGTCTGGATCAGGTACGCGCTCGGGCCGATGCCCGAGACGGGGTCGTTCCAGAAGCGCCAGACCCCCGGCTCCAGTTCTTCCCAATGGCAGGGGAAGCGCTCCTGCGCCTCGGCCTCGGTCCAGAACTGCCAGCCGTTCTGCGGCACCACGTGGCGCGCATCGAGACACATGGGGCAGGACGCCGGCACCGTGAAGTGACGCTGCCAGAAGCCGCAATTGTCACAGGTGTAGGCGGGCAGATCGAGGGCGCCCGCGAAGGGCAGGTAACCGGGAGACACGGGCGTTGCTCGGGTTCGGGTGGCGTTGCGGGATCGCGCCAAGCATATAGGCGGGATCGCCGCCGCTTCGATACGACGGCGAGGCTGAACGCAACCGGAGAATCATGCCCGTCCCCTCGATCGCCTTCGATCTCACCCGCCTGATCACGCGGCTTCGCCACGCCAGTCCCAGCGGAATCGACCGGGTCGACCTCGCCTATGCCCGCCACGTCCTGGCTCAGGACGGCGCGCGCTTCGGCCTCGTTTCGACGGCCCTCGGCCCGAAGGTGCTGGAGCGGGCGGAGGCGCTGCGGATCGTCGAGGCGGTGGCGGCGGGCTGGGTCGAGGATCGGGCAGCCGAGGACGATCCGGTCTATCGCCGTCTCGCCGCCGCCCTCGGGGCGCCGACGCGCGAGACGGCGAGCCGGCCTCCTCGCTCGGATTCTCAGGCGCGTCGACGCCTCCAGGCCCGCACGGCGTGGACGGTTTTGCGCGCGCGCGGACCCGACCGCCTGCCCGCCGGAACCATCTATCTCCACACCTCGCACCTGCGCCTCGACCGGCCGGAGCGGTTCGACTGGCTGTACGACCGACGCGACATCCGCCCGGTCTTCTTCGTCCACGACCTCATCCCCATCGCCTATCCGGAATACGGCCGGCCCGGCGAGGCGGAGCGCCACGCCGTGCGCATGGGCACCATCGCGGCCCATGCCGCCCACGTCCTCGTGAACTCGGCCGACGTGGCGGCGCATTTTTCGGGATACCTCGCGGCCCGTGGCCTGCCCGGACGTCCGACGACGGTGGCCTGGCTCGGCGTCGAGCCGGTGTTCCGGCCGGCTCCCGGCGCGCCCGCCCTGGTGCCCGACCGCCCGACCTTCGTGGCCTGCGGCACCATCGAGCCGCGCAAGAATCACCTCGGCCTGCTCAACCTCTGGCGCGACCTCGCCCAGCGCCATGGGCCGGCGACTCCGCGCCTCGTCCTCGTCGGCCGGCGCGGCTGGGAGGCGGAGAACATCGTCGACATGCTGGAGCGCTGCCCGGCCATGCGGGACCACGTGATCGAGGTCGGCGGCCTTTCCAGCCACGGACTCGCCCGCCTGCTCCAGGGCGCGACCGCGCTCCTGATGCCCTCCTTCGCGGAAGGGTACGGCCTGCCGGTCGTGGAGGCGGCGGCCTGCGGCCTGCCGGTGGTCGCCTCCGACCTCGCCGTTCACCGCGAGATCGGAGGCGGGTTCGCCCACTTCCTCGATCCCCTGGATGGGCCGGGCTGGCGCGGGGCCATCGAAGCGCTGTGCGCTGACGCATCCCCCCTGCGGGCGGACCTCGTGGCGCGCCTCGACGGCTACGCGCCGCCAGACTGGACGGCGCATTTCGCGCGGGTGGATGCGGTGCTGACCGAACGCGTTGCGGCCACGCCGGCACGCGCCTAAAGGAGGATCAGGACAGCGGGGATACCGGCATGAACGTGGTCGATCTGGACCGGGACGCGATCAAGGCCGGCCTCGCCGACGGGACGCTCCTGCTCATCGACGTGCGCGAGGCGCACGAATTTGCCGGCGGCCGCATTCCGGGCTCGATCACGCATCCCCTGTCGACCTTCGATCCGGACACCATCGCCGCCCTCGTATCCGAGGATGGGCGACGGCCCGTCTTCTCCTGCGCCGCCGGAATCCGCTCGGTGCATGCGTTGGC
Organism: Methylobacterium sp. WL69; assembly: GCF_008039485.1. Classification (NCBI taxonomy): domain Bacteria; kingdom Pseudomonadati; phylum Pseudomonadota; class Alphaproteobacteria; order Hyphomicrobiales; family Methylobacteriaceae; genus Methylobacterium; species Methylobacterium sp. WL69. Next base: position 45,637 of record NZ_VRUZ01000007.1, read on the forward strand.
GGCCGCCCAGCGGGCCGGCCTCTCCATCGACGGGCACTATGTCGGTGGATTCAAGGATTGGTACGCAGCCGGCGAAGCGATCGAGCGGTGACGGCCGACCATCCGGCATTCCGTCGCCGTGATTTCAAATAGCGGGACGGCTGCGACGGGGCGGACGATCATGTGCGACAGCGCACAACAAGGTCGATGCCAGACCTCTAGCTCGCAGGGCATAGGGATTATCGATATGCGCAGGCGCCTGCTCTTCCGCTTCCTTCCGGCCCTCGGCCTCGCGCTAGCGGGACTGCCGGCCCTCGCCCAGGCGCCCGGCGGGCCGCCGCCGAAGGTGACGACGGCGAAGCCCGTGGTGCGCGAGATCGTCGAGACCGACATGTACACGGGCCGGTTCGACCCCGTGGAGATCGTCGATGTCCGCGCCCGCGTCACCGGCTATCTCGAGAAGCTGAACTTCCAGGACGGTGCGACGGTGAAGAAGGGCGACCTGCTCTTCGTCATCGACCGGCGCCCCTACAAGGCCGCCCTCGATCAGGCTCAGGCCGCCCTGGTTTCGGCCAAGGCCCGCCTCAACTTCTCGCAGACCGATCTCGACCGCGCCCAGACCCTGAGCCGCTCGGGCAACATCTCCGAGCAGGTGACGGACCAGCGTCGCCAGGCCTCGCAGACGGCCCAGGCCGACGTCGACAGCGCCGATGCGCAGCTGCGCCAAGCCCAGCTCAACTACGACTTCACCGAAGTGAAGGCCCCGATCTCGGGCCGCATCAGCCGGCGCCTCGTCACCGAGGGCAACATCGTCATCACCGACCAGACCCTGCTGACCACCATCGTTTCCCTCGACCCGATCTACTTCGGCTTCACCGTCGATGAGCGCTCCTTCCTGAAGTACCAGGGCGCCCTCGGAATCGGCATGGGCCAGACCCAGAAGGGCAAGGGCGTTCCGATTCTCATCGCACTCACCGGCGAGGAGAAGCCGACCCGCAAGGGCGTCCTCGATTTCGTCGACAACCGCGTCGACAACGCCACCGGCACGGTCCTGCTGCGGGCCACCGTCGAGAATCCCGACGGGTTCATCAAGCCGGGCCTGTTCGGCATCGTGTCCCTGCCGGCCACCAAGCCCTACCAGGGCATTCTGCTTCCGGACGACGCCATCTCGGCCAACCAGGACAAGCGCGTCGTCTACCTCGTCGCCGACGACGGTTCGGTCGCCTCCCGGGAGGTGAAGCTCGGGCCGAAGGTCGACGGCTACCGGGTGATCCGCGACGGGCTGAAGGGCGACGAGAACGTCGTGGTCAACGGCCTGTCCCGCGTGCGGCCCGGCGCCAAGGTCACGGCCGAGTCCTCGACGCTGCCGGCGAGCAAGAGCTGACGGGGACGGCTGAGGACAGGATGCGCGGCCCGGATCATCCGGTCCCGCGCCCGTGTCTCGAACAGGATCAGGGGTCGTGTGCAGGCGTCGCTTAGGACCGGCACACGACCCGAACCGTTCACGGCGCGCCGGGTGGGGGCAAGGCGCGCCATGAAAGAACGGTCGGCGAAGCGCCGGCCGTAGCCGAAATGAACGTGCGCCCGGATCGTCCACGATCCGCGTGCCCGACCGCAGACGACAAGACGGTCCCGTTCGGGTCGCACGACCCCGGAACGGCGAGAGGTTCACCCGATGCGTTTTGCCCACTTCTTCGTCGATCGACCGATCTTCGCGTCCGTCACGTCGATCCTGTTCCTGATCATCGGCTACGTGGCCTACGAGTCCCTGCCGGTCTCGCAGTATCCCGAGATCGTGCCGCCCACCGTGGTGGTGCGCGCCTCGTATCCGGGCGCCAATGCCGAGACCGTGGCGGCGACCATCGCGACGCCCATCGAGCAGGAGGTGAACGGCGTCGACAACATGCTCTACATGACGTCGTTGTCGACCAACGACGGCAACATGCAGCTCACCGTCACGTTCAAGGTCGGCACCAACCTCGATATCGCCAACGTGCTGGTGCAGAACCGCCTCTCGGTCGCCCAGCCGCGCCTGCCGCCCGACGTGCGCAACCTCGGCGTGACCGTCCGCAAGGCCTCGCCCGACCTGATGCTGGTCGTGCACGTGCTCTCGCCCGACAACACCTACGACCAGAACTACCTCTCGAACTACATCTATCTCCGGATTCGCGACGAGCTTCTGCGCCTCGACGGTGTCGGCGACATCACGGTGTTCGGCGGCAGCGAGTACGCCCTGCGCATCTGGCTCGATCCCAACAAGCTCGCCGCCTACGGCCTCTCGACCACCGACGTCCTAACCGCGCTGCAGGAGCAGAACGTCCAGGTCGCCTCGGGTGCCCTCGGGGCGCCGCCGGCTCCCGCCTCCAATGCGTTCCAGCTCGTGGTCCAGTCACAGGGCCGCTTCCAGACGCCGGAGGAGTTCACGGAGGTCATCGTCAAGGCCGCCGACGGACGCCTCGTGCGCATCAAGGACATCGGCCGGACGGAGATGGGCCAGAAGGACTACACCACCCAGTCCTTCCTCAACGCGACCCCGGCGGTGGGCGTCGGCGTGTTCCAGCGGCCCGGCACCAACGCCCTCGAGGCGGCGAGCCAGGTGCGCCAGACCATGGACACCATCGCCAAGAACTTCCCCCCCGGCGTCGAGTACAAGATCGCCTACAACCCGACGGAGTTCATCGAGGAGTCGGTGCACGAGGTCTACAAGACCCTCTTCGAGGCCGTCGTCCTCGTGGTCATCGTGGTGCTGGTGTTCCTCCAGAGCTGGCGCACGGCGCTGATCCCGGTGATCGCGATTCCCGTGTCGCTCATCGGCACCTTCGCGGCCATGGCGGCCTTCGGCTTCTCCGTGAACAACCTCACCCTGTTCGGACTCGTCCTCGCCATCGGCATCGTGGTCGACGACGCCATCGTCGTGGTGGAGAACGTCGAGCGCAACATGGCCGAGGGGCTCTCGCCCGGCGACGCCGCCCACAAGACCATGGACGAGGTCGGCGGCGCCGTGGTGGCCATCGCCCTCGTGCTGTCGGCGGTGTTCATCCCCACCGCCTTCATCCCGGGTATCTCGGGGCAGTTCTACAAGCAGTTCGCGCTCACCATCGCGGCCTCGACCATCATTTCGATGTTCAACTCGCTGACCCTGTCGCCGGCTTTGTGCAAGCTGCTGCTGAAGCCCCACCACGAGCACAAGCCGCCGAAGTTCTTCCTCGCGCGGTTCATCGCCTGGTGCGCCAACACCTTCAACCGCGGCTTCGACGCCCTGTCCAACGGCTATGCCCGGGTGATCCAGTTCCTCACCGGGCGGGTGATCGGCCTCATCGGCATGCTCATCGTCTACGGCTGTGTCCTGGCCGGTACGATCCACCTCGTCACCACCGTGCCCACTGGCTTCATCCCGCAGCAGGACCAGGGCTACCTCATCGGCGTCGTCCAGCTTCCCGCCGGGTCGGCCCTGGAGCGGACCACGGCGGTGGTGCGGCGCGCCGCCGAACTCGCCCGCAAGGTCGATGGCGTCGCCAACGCCGTCATCATCTCGGGCTTCGACGGCGCCACCTTCACCAACACCACCAACGGCGCGGTGATGTTCCTCACCTTGAAGGGCGCCAAGGAGCGGGCGACGACGGGCCGCTCGGCCGCCGCGATCACAGGCGACGTGTTCAAGGCCACCGCCGAGATTCAGGAAGCCCGGGTCCTGTTCATCCCGCCGCCACCCGTGCGCGGTCTCGGCAACGGCGGCGGCTTCAAGATGCAGATCGAGAGCCGCCAGAGTTCGGCCATCGGCCCACTGCTGGCGGCCGCCAACGAGGTGCTGAGCCAGGCCAACCAGAGCAAGGAGGTGCAGCGCGTCTTCACCACCTTCGGCAACGACACGCCGCAGCTCTTCATCGACATCGACCGCACCATGGCGCGGATGCTGAACGTGCCCCTCGCCTCGGTGTTCGCGACCCTTCAGGCCAACCTCGGCGGCGCCTACGTCAACGACTTCAACGCCTTCGGCCGCATCTACCAGGTCCGGATGCAGGCCGACGCGGCGTTCCGCCTGGAGAAGCGGGACATCGAGCAGCTGAAGGTCCGCTCGTCCACGGGCGCCCTCGTGCCCATGGGAACGCTGGCCTCCATCCGCGAGATCAGCGGACCGCAGATCGTCCAGCGCTTCAACCTGTTCTACTCGGTGCCGATCCAGGGCGACGCCAAGCCCGGCATCTCCACCGGACAGGCCCTGGAGGCCATGGAGAAGATCGCCCAGACCATGCCGGAGGGGTATTCCTACGACTGGACCGAAATCGCGTTCCAGCAGAAGGCCACGGGCAACACGGCCGTGTACGTCTTCGCCCTCGGCGTGCTCCTCGTGTTCCTCGTCCTCGCCGCCCAGTACGAGTCCTGGGCGCTGCCGCTCGCCATCATCCTGGTGGTGCCGACCGGCGTCCTCGCGGCCCTCGCGGCGGTGCAGTTCCGGGGGCAGGACAACAACATCCTGACCCAGATCGGTCTGATCGTGCTCGTGGGCCTAGCCGCCAAGAACGCCATCCTCATCGTCGAGTTCGCCCACCAACTCGAGGAGACGGAGCACAAGGGGCCCGTGGCCGCCGCCGTCGAAGCCTGCCGCCTGCGCCTGCGCCCAATCCTGATGACGGCCTTCGCCTTCATCCTCGGCACCGTGCCCCTGGTCATCGCCACGGGTCCGGGCGCCGAGATGCGTCAGGCCCTCGGCACCGCCGTTTGCTTCGGCATGATCGGCGCGACCCTGTTCGGCCTGTTCCTCACCCCGGTGTTCTACGTGGTGATCCGGAACCTTCTGATCTGGATCGCGAAGAAGCGCGGCAAGTCCCCGGACAACACCACGCCCGACAAGCACGATCCCCACGCCACCCCGTCGCACGCCTGAGGAATCGGTGGCATCGACCATCGAGACTTGGTGTTCGATGCCACCTTAGGGGTTGCGTCCCGGAGGGTGGAAAGCTAAGACGCCTCCACCCCGCCAAGGGGTGTCGCACCGTCGACCGGCCCGGTTGATCGCACCTCCCCCAGGGATGCGTGTCGGGGTTCGGGACAATGGGAACGACGGACTACGGAGCGATCCGACGGAGTATAGCGCAGCCCGGTAGCGCACCTGTCTGGGGGACAGGGGGTCGCAGGTTCAAGTCCTGCTACTCCGACCAATCACAGCCTGAGGATCAGCCCCGTCGCTGGTCCCGCCGCTCCGGGAAAAGGCCGAGGTGCTCTGCACCTCGGCCTTTTTCATGTCGGCTCGCGCGTTCCACAGCCGCCGCCCATCCCGCAGGACGAGCGGCAAACGTGGCGATCAGAAAAAGATCGGCCGGGCCGTGGCGTGGTGCTCGGCGAGCACGTCGTCGGTCGCCGGATCGATCTCCTTCAGAACTGCATCGTAGCCCCAGAGATCGGCCAGGTGCTGGAGCACCCGCTTGGCGTCGTCCTTCTGCAGGGTGATGCGGTTGAGCGCCTTGTGGTGGACGATGAGGCGGCGATCGCCCTCGAGGTCCACGTCCATGACCTCGATGTCGGGATCGAGCCAGGCGACGTCGTACTGGCGGGCGAAGGAGCGGCGCATCTTGCGGTAGCCACGCTCGTCATGGATCGCCTCGACGCGAAGCTCCGCCTCGTCGGGATCGTCGACCACGTGGAACAGGCGCATGTCGCGCATGAGCTTGGGTGAGAGGAACTGCGCGATGAAGCTCTCGTCGCGGTAGTTCGCCCAGATATCGCGCAGGGTCGCCATGGCGTCGCCCGTGCCGGCGATGTCGGGGAACCAGGCCCGATCCTCCTCGGTGGGCTGCTCCACGATGCGGGCGATGTCCTGCATCATGGCGAACCCGATGGCGTAGGGGTTGTGGCCGTTGTAGCCGCGCTCGCTGTAGTTCGGCTGGCGGATGACGTTGGTGTGCGAGGTCAGGAACTCGAGGTAGGCCGCCTCGCCGATGAGCCCCTTCTGCGACAGGGAGTTCATGATCCGGTAGTGGCAGTAGGTGGCGCAGCCCTCGTTCATCACCTTGGTCTGCCGCTGCGGGTAGAAATACTGCGCCACCAGGCGGACGATGCGCAGGAGTTCGCGCTGCCACGGCCTGAGGCGCGGGGCGGCCTTCTCGAGGAAGTAGAGCAGGTTCTCCTGGGGCAGTTCGAGGAGCGCCTTGCGGCGCTCGACGGCGAGGTCGGGCCGCACGCCGGCGATCTTCTGCGGCAGGGTGCGCCAAAGGTCGTTGTAGACCTGCTCGCCGTGCTCGGCACGCTCGCGCTCGCGGCGCTGCTCGGAGGCGAGATCCGGCCGCTTCTTGCGGGGGTAGCGGTGGACGCCCTGGTTCATCAGGGCATGGGCGGCGTCGAGGACCGATTCCACGGCGGCGTGGCCGTAGCGCTCCTCGCAGCGGGTGATGAAGCCCTTCGCGAAATCGAGATAGTCGAGGATGCCGTCGGCATCGGTCCACTGTTTGAACAGGTAGTTGTTCTTGAAGAAGTGATTGTGCCCGAACGCCGCGTGGGCGATCACCAGGGTCTGCATCGTCGCCGTGTTCTCTTCCATGACGTAGGAGATGCACGGGTTGGAGTTGATGACGATTTCGTAGGCGAGCCCCATCATGCCCCGCCGGTAGCTGGCCTCGTGCTGGGCGAAATGCTTACCGAACGACCAGTGCTTGTAGAACAGCGGCATGCCGATGGACGCGTAGGCGTCGAGCATCTGCTCCGCGGTGATGATCTCGATCTGGTTCGGATACCACGACAGGCCGAGCTCCCCGCCCGCGATGGCCTCGCAGGCGTCATGGATGCGCTTGATCGTGTCGAAGTCCCAGTCGTTGCCGGTGAACAGGGGCCGTTGGCCGCCTGACTCCGGATCGAGGATGGGACGGATGATGCTGCCGACCATGGTCGTCCTGTCTCCCAAGCGGTCCGTCTCGCCTCCCCTCCCCGTAAGAGGGGAGAGGACGCAATCGTGGCTCAAGCCTCGGCTTCGGCCCGCGCATCCTTGCGGCCGAACAATTCCCGAAACACCGGATAGATGTCGCGCCGGTGGTTGACCTTGCGCATGGCGATGGCGCCACCGGATTTGGCGAGCCCCTCGTAGGTGCGCCACAAAGTGGTGCGGTGCTCGACGAAGCCGGCACGGGGCCCGTTCTCGTCGCCGACCTCCAGATAGGCGAAGTGCTGGCAGGCGGGCAGGATGTGGGCGCGCAGGAGCTCGGTGGAGGTCGGCCCGTCCGACGAGACGTTGTCGCCGTCGGAGGCCTGCGCCGCGTAGATGTTCCAGTCGTTGGGATCGTAGCGCTCGGTGATGACGCGCTTCATCTCGACCAGCGCCGAGGAGACCAGGGTGCCGCCGGTCTCGCGCGAGCCGAAGAAGGTTTCCTCGTCCACCTCCGTCGCCTTGTCCGTATGGCGGATGAAGACGATCTCGACGTGGCGGTAGCGCCGCGTCAGGAAGATGTGCAGCAGGATGTAGAAGCGCTTGGCGAGATCCTTCATGTGCTCGGTCATCGATCCCGAGACGTCCATGAGGCAGAACATCACCGCCTGGGCCACGGGGCGCGGATAGGGCTCGAAGCGCCGGTAGCGCAGGTCGATGGGGTCGACGTAGGGAATGCGCTTGGTGCGCTCGCGGAGCGCCGCCAGGGCCAGGAGCAGGTCGGGCAGGTCGGGATGGCTCGACGGGGTCTCGGCGATGCGCGCTTCCAGCGCCGCGACCTCGTCGGGCTTCGGGCGCTTGAGGGCGATGCGCCGCGACATGGAGTTGCGCAGGGTCCGGGTCAGGGCGAGGTTGGCGGGCGAGCCCGACACCGTGTAGCCGGCCCGCCTCAGGCCCTCGGTCTCGACCACGGACAGGCGCCGCTTGGCGAGGTCCGGCAGTTCGAGGTCTTCGAGGAAGAGCTCCAGAAACTCGTCGCGGGTGAGGACGAAGCGGAACGCGTCCTCGCCGTTCTCCTGGCCGTCCCCGCCCTCGCCTGAGCCCTTGCCGCCGCCGCCGGACGGCGGACGCTCGATGCGGTCGCCCTCCACGTAGGTCTTGTTGCCGGGCAGGATGTGATCGTGCAGCCCGGTTCCGGACTGGCGGGAGAAACGCGGCTCGCGCACGCCGTCCAGGGGCACCGACACGCGCCCATCCTTGCCGAGGTCCTTGATGTCCTTCTCGCGGGCGGATTCCCGCACGGCGCGCTGGGCCATGTCCTTCACGCGGCGCAGGAAGCGCTGGCGGTTGGCGAGGCTCTTGCCCCCGGGATTCAAACGACGGTCGACGATGTGCATCCGGTGTGTTTGCCTTCGCCCTCAAGAGTCTCGCGGGTTTCGACGGGCCGGAAGCGGCCGCCGCGACGGCGGCCGCCCTCGTCGTGCGGTCGTCCTATCCGGCCTGCTTCACCCGCATGTACCATTCGACCAGACGGCGGACCTGCCGCTCGGTGTAGCCGCGCGCCACCATCCGGTCGACGAACTCGCCGTGCTTCTTCTCGGTGTCGCCGTCCTTCTTCGAGCCGAAGGAGATTACCGGCAGCAGTTCCTCCACCTGGGAGAACATCCGCCGCTCGATCACCTCCCGCAGCTTCTCGTAGCTCGTCCAGGACGGATTGCGCCCGCCGTGCTGCGCCCTGGACCTGAGGGCGAACTTCACCACCTCGTTCCGAAAGTCCTTCGGATTGGCGATGCCGGCCGGTTTTTCGATCTTCGTCAGCTCCTGATTGAGAAGTTCACGGTTCAGCAGCTGGCCCGTCTCGGAATCCTTGAAGTCCTGATCCTCGATCCAGGCATCGGCGTAGTCGATGTAGCGGTCGAACAGGTTCTGTCCGTAGTCGTGGTAGGATTCGAGGTAGGCCTTCTGGATCTCGTGGCCGATGAATTCGGCGTAGCGCGGCGCCAGCTCGGTCTTGATGAATTCGAGGTAGCGCTTCTCGGTCTCGGGCGGGAGCTGTTCGCGGCGCAGGGCCTGCTCCAGCACGTACATGAGGTGCACGGGGTCGGCCGAGACCTCCGTGGTGTCGTGGTTGAAGGTCGCGGCCATCACCTTGAAGGCGAAGCGGGTCGAGATCCCGTCCATGCCCTCGTCGACGCCGGCCGAGTCCTTGTATTCCTGCATGGAGCGGGCGCGGGGATCGACCTCGCGGAGACTCTCGCCGTCGTAGACGCGCATCTTCGAGAAGGCGTTGGAGTTGGCGTGCTCGCGCAGGCGCGAGAGCACCGAGAACCGGGCCAGCATCTCGAGGGTGCCGGGTGCGCAGGCGGCCTGCGACAGCTCGGAGCCGGAGACCAGCTTCTCGTAGATGTGCTGCTCTTCCGTCACCCGGAGGCAGTAGGGCACCTTGATGACGTAGATGCGGTCGATGAACGCTTCGTTGTTCTTGTTGCCCTTGAAGGTCTGCCACTCGGACTCGTTCGAGTGGGCGAGGATGATGCCCGTGAACGGGATCGCGCCGATGTTCTCGGTGCCGACGTAGTTGCCCTCCTGCGTCGCCGTCAGCAGGGGATGGAGCATCTTGATCGGCGCCTTGAACATCTCGACGAATTCGAGAACGCCCTGGTTGGCGCGGTTGAGGCCGCCCGAATACGAGTAGGCGTCGGGATCGGCCTGGCTCAGGGTCTCCAGGCGCCGGATATCGACCTTGCCGACGAGGCTGGAGATGTCCTGGTTGTTCTCGTCGCCGGGCTCGGTCTTGGCGATGCCGATCTGGCGCAGGCGCGACGGCCGGACCTTGATCACCTTGAACTTCGAGATGTCGCCGTTGAACTCGTCGAGGCGCTTCAGGGCCCAGGGGCTCATGAGCCCGGTGAGGCGGCGCCGCGGGATGCCGTAGCGCTCTTGGATCTCGGCCCCCATGACCTCGGGGTCGAACAGTCCGAGCGGGCTCTCGAAAACCGGCGAGACCTCGTTGCCGGCCTTCAGCACGTAGATGGGGTGGACCTCCATCAAGGCCTTGAGGCGCTCGGCGAGGGACGACTTGCCGCCGCCGACGGGGCCGAGGAGGTAGAGGATCTGCTTGCGCTCCTCCAGTCCCTGCGCGGCATGGCGGAAGAACGAGACGATCCGCTCGATGGTCTCCTCCATGCCGTAGAACTCGGAGAAGGCCGGGTAGACCCGGATCGTGCGGTTCATGAACACCCGGCCGAGGCGCGCGTCCTTGGCGGTGTCCACGAATTCCGGCTTGCCGATCGCATCGAGGATGCGCTCGGCCGCGGTGGCGTACATCAGGGGTTCGTCACGGCACGCTTCGAGAAACTCGGAGAGGCTCATCTCCGTATCGCGGCGCGCCTCGTAACCCCGTGTGAAGCTCTGGAACAGGTCGTTCGTCGATGGCATTGGCATTCCGATCCCCTCGCGACAGCGACAGCTTCATCCTGTCTCGGCTGGGATGCAACTGACAGGCCCAGTTTTGTCGCAGTGCGGTCTACGCATGGGGGGAGCGTGGATTGCGTGCCACACCGGCGATCTCGACGGGGTCGGGACCCCGTCGATTCCGAACCGCGCGCTCCGAGACGGCGCGGTCCGGCGGAGGCCTCTTCGCCTCAGAGATCGGTGCCGGACTTGGCCGCGTCCTTGGCCGGGGCCTCCTTCTTGGCGGCATCGACGGTGATGCGGATGTTCTGGGTCTGCACGTTCCCGTCGGAATCCTTGACGTCGACGGTCACTTCGTCGGTCCCGGTGTAACCGTCCTTGCTCTGGTAGAAGATCGCCTGCACGGCCGCTTCCTTGCCGGGACACCGGTACTTGGCCGGCGTCTTGATCTTGCCGACCTTGGTGATGAGCGAGCCGTTCTTCGGCGCGCCGCTGACGCGGATTTCCGGCATCGGCCCCGCGGTGCAGTCCTTCTTGAGGTTGGGCACGATGGCGAGGCGCACGGACTTGCCGGGCGCCGCCGTCTCGCTGCGGGTCACGGTGGTCTGGGCGAAGGCGGGCGCGGTCATCAACAGACCTGCGGCGAGGGCGGCGGTCGAACGGGCAAGCGACATCGAGAACACTCCGGAGCGGCCCACGACCCCATGCGACGGCATCGGGTTAGGCGAACGCGTCCGGTCGATGTGGGGATGCGAGGGCCACCCGTCGAGCCCGGGGACAGGCGTCAGACGCCGCCGGGCGCGCGAGGCTGCACGTCCCCGTCGGCCATGCGGCCCAGCTCCGCCAGGATCGCCCGGCAGGCGTAGAGGTCCTGAAGCGCGGCCCCCAGGGTGTGATGCGCGTCCGGCGACAGTTCGCCCGGCTCCGCATCGGCCTCGACGGCGTCCTCGTGCCGGTCCTGCCCCGCCGGCACGGACGGCGCCGCCACCTCGGCCTCACCCCGGCCGACGCTCTGGACGAAGCGCACGCCCTTCTCCCGCAGAATGCCCTGCGCGCCCTTGATGGTGTAGCCCTGTCCGTGGAGCAGGCACCGGATTCCCCGGAGGAGATCGACGTCGTCGGGGCGGTAGTAGCGCCGTCCGCCGGCGCGCTTGACCGGCCGCACCTGGGCGAACCGCGTCTCCCAGAAGCGCAGGACGTGCTGGGGGACTTCGAGGTCGTCCGCGGCCTCCTTGATGGTGCGGAAGGCCGTGGCGCTCTTCTCCTGCGGATCGCGCGGTTCGGCGGCGACGAACGGCATGGAGGACCTCATTCGTCGTCGTCGTGATCGCCGACGCCGTTCATGCCGTTGATGCGGGCCTTGAGCACGTTCGACGGCTTGAACACCATGACCTGGCGCGGCTCGATGGCCACCTCGACGCCGGTCTTCGGGTTGCGGCCGACGCGCCGGCCCTTGCTGCGCACCACGAACGAACCGAACGAGGACAGCTTCACGGTTTCACCGCTGGCGAGGCACGCGCAGATCTCCGACAGGACCGTCTCGACGAGGGCCGAGGATTCCGTGCGCGAGAGGCCGACCTGCTGGTAGACGGCCTCGCTCAAATCGGCGCGTGTGACCGTCTTTCCCGACATGCGTCTGTCCCCGCGGTGATTCAGATTTATTGGTTATCTCTCTGAGGGGGCACGCTAATCGGCGTCGATGCCGGGGTCAACCGTACAGACGGATCACCACCGGATCAGGGCGGCGCCCCAGGTGAAGCCGCCCCCGATGGCCTCGATCATCACGAGGTCTCCGTCCTTGATCCGCCCGTCCTTGCGGGCGACCTCCAGGGCCAGGGGAATCGACGCGGCGGAGGTGTTGCCGTGCCGGTCCACGGTCAGAACCACCTTGTCGCGGGCGATGCCGAGCTTGTCGGCCGACGCCTCGATGATCCGCCGATTGGCCTGATGCGGCACGAACCAGTCGAGGTCGTCCGCCGTCGTCCCCGAGGCCCGGAACGCGTCGTCGATGACGTCCGTCACCGAGCCGACGGCGAAGCGGAACACCTCCTTGCCGGTCATGCGCAGGTGCCCGGTGGTGCCCGTCGAGCCGGGACCGCCGTCGACGTAGAGCTTTTCGCGGTGGCGCCCGTCCGAGCGCAGGCTCGACGTCAGCACGCCGCGATCGGCGCTCGTGCCCTCGCCCGCCCGGGCTTCGAGCACCACGGCACCGGCACCGTCGCCGAACAGCACGCAGGTGGTGCGGTCCTCCCAGTCGAGCAGACGGGAAAACGTCTCGGCGCCGACGACCAGCGCCCGCCGGGCCGCGCCGGTGACGAGGAACTTGTCGGCGGTGGTCACGGCGTAGACGAAGCCGGCGCAGACGGCCTGGAGATCGAAGGCGACGCCACCGGTCATGCCGAGGCCGGCCTGGATCTGCGTCGCCGTCGCGGGAAAGGTGTGGTCCGGCGTCGAGGTGGCGCAGATCACGAGGTCGATGTCGGCGGCCGTGAGGCCGGCATCGTCCAGTGCGGCTTTCGCCGCGCGGGTGCCGAGCACCGAGGTCGTCTCCGAGGCATCCGACAGGTAGCGCTGGCGGATGCCCGTGCGCTGAACGATCCACTCGTCGGAGGTGTCGACGGTCTCGGCCAGGGCGGCGTTGGTGACGCATCGGGCCGGCAGGGCGGAGCCGCAGCCGACCACCACGGAGCGCAAGCACGTCATCGAATCGTCCTCGCCTGGGCGGGCCACTTCACGAGGAAGCCCCCGCCGGTGTCAGTTCGAGCATGTCGCGGATCGTTCGCATGAGGTCGTGACGCGCCATGTCGTGGGCGAGGTCGACGGCCGCCGCGAAGCCGTGCGCGTCCTCCGAACCGTGGCTCTTGATGACGATGCCCTCGAGCCCGAGGAACACGCCGCCATTGGCCCGGCTCGGGTTCATCTTCTCCCGCAGGGCCTTGAACGCGTGACGGGCGAAGAAGTATCCGACCTTGGCCGATAGGGTCCGGCTCATGGCCGCGCGAAGGTAGGTGCCGATCTGCTTGGCCGTCCCCTCGGCGGTCTTCAGGGCGATGTTGCCGGTGAAGCCCTCCGTCACCACCACGTCGACGGTGCCCTTGCCGAGGTCGTTGCCCTCGACGAAGCCGTGATAGCTGAGGTTCGGCAGGTCGGCTTCGCGCAGGCGGCGGGCGGCTTCCTTGACCGCCTCGTTGCCCTTCATCTCCTCGGTGCCGACGTTGAGCAGCCCCACGGTGGGGCGGTCGAGATCGAACACGATCCGGGCCATGGCCGACCCCATCAGCGCCATCTCGACGAGGTGGTCGGCGTCCGTCCCGATGGTGGCGCCGACGTCGAGCACGACGCTCTCGCCGCGCACGGTCGGCCACAGGCACGCGATGGCCGGGCGCTCGATGCCGGCGAGCGTCTTGAGGCAGATCTTCGACATGGCCATGAGGGCGCCGGTGTTGCCGGCCGAGACGGCGGCATCGGCCTCGCCGTCCTTCACCGCCTGGATCGCCTTCCACATGGAGGACTTGCCGCGGCCGGTGCGGACCGCCTGGCTCGGCTTCTCGTCCATGGCGATCGCCACGGCCGTGTGGCGGATCTCGACGGCGCCGTTCAGGCGCGGCTCGGCCGCGACGAGGGGCGTCAGCACCGCCTCGTCGCCGAACATCAGGAACGTCATCTCGGGATGGCGCTCGCGGGCGATGGCGGCGCCCGGCACCACCGTGGTGGGGCCGTGGTCGCCGCCCATGGCGTCGAGCGAGATGCACACTCTCTGGGACATATGGAGTTCGCCGAAGGCCTCGTGATCGAGAAAGCGCGCGCGAACGAGGGCCGGATCGGGGCGGCCTCGGTCACGGCGCGGCGGAAAATAGCGACTCGCGCCCTCCGGGCAAACGAAATCTGACGGGCCGACCCCGCTCGTCAGTCCTTCCCACCCCGCAGGGCCCGCAGGCCGGCCAGCGGCGCGTCCTCCGGATCGGTCTCCGCCGCCTCGAAGGTCGCGCCCGGCTTACGCGGATACGGATCGAGGCCCATGGCCAGGAACTCCGCGGTGAGGAGGCCGAAATCGACGCGCCCGTTCACAATGGCGTCGGGGACATCGATATCGTCGGCATCGTGCCCGGTGGGGATCTCGCCATCGGTGTAGAGGACATCGACGGCCTCCGACACGGACGCCTCGAACGGATCGAGGCTGACCGTGCAGATCTGCGTGACCACGGCCGCGACGGTCCCCGTCACCGTGAGGTTCTCCAGGGTGCCGCCGACCCGGAAACGTCCGACGAGGTCGCGGATCGCCGGGATGCCGAAATCGCTCGCCAGGGCCGCGCATTCCTCCGGCGTCGCCGTGACGATGAAATCGCCCTGGGCCCGCGCCATCCGGTCGACCCGGATCGAGCGTGAGAGCGGACCGACCGCCTGATCCCGTGTCATCGCGAAACTCCCGATTGGTCCGCCGTCCCGGCGGGTGGTTCGACGGCGGCAAAACGCGGCCCGGCGACGACGAGGGCGTCGAGGTCGAGGCTAGCCAGCGCCCGGTCGCTCGCCATCACGTAGCGCGCGAGGCCCGCGGCGTCAGCCGCATCGTCGACGCCGAGGACGTTGCGGGCCAGGGACCGGGCCAGGGCATCCGGATCGGCGGCATCGAGGGCGGCATCGTAGCCCGCGGCCCGGCCGTAGAAGGCGGCGCCGAGCTTCTTCATGCGCTTGGGGACCCCGAAATCACCGATCCCGCTCTCGCGCAGGGAGGAATCGAGCTGGAGGAAGACCGCGTTGACGAGGTCCTGCGCCACCTCCCCCGCCGGGTCGGGAAGCCGGTTGAGGCGCCGCAGCACCAGGATCACGTGCAGGCTGAGGCACTCGAATCGCCCCTCGACCGTGTCCGGCACGCCGAGCACCGTATAGAGCGCGGGGGCCCGCGCCGCCGCGTTGATGCGGACGTGGAGGTCACGGATCATCGTCTCGCGTGGATTCACGCGCCCGAACAGGCGGCCGATCATGCGCCACCCCTTCCGGCGTGGACGACGGCGCGGAGCGGATGGGGAGGGGCCGGGTGTGGCCCCGCTTGCCTTGTCAAAACCATAACCCCGCGGTACGGCAACGAATGGTCAAGGTGCAACCGTCTTCGGGCCTGCCCGGGAATTCCGTTGCCGTGTCGGGCTCCCCGCCGCAGACGCGTTCAGTTCTTCAGCAAGATCAAGGGTGGTCGATGTCGCGCCGTTTCGTTTCGCCGCTCGCGCGTCTCGCCGTCCTCGGCCTCATCGGCACCGGCCTCGCCGGCTGCATCGGCGAGGATCTCCGCCACGGCTACCAGATCGATCAGGCCGCCCTGGCGACGGTGAAGCCCGGCATGAGCGCCGAGCAGGTGCTGACGATCCTCGGGACGCCCTCCACCGTGTCCACGGTGGGCAACAAGAGCTGGTACTACATCAGCCAGAACACCCGCCGCACGGTGCTGTTCCTCGGCGAGCAGATCGAGGACCAGAAGGTCACGGCCGTCTACTTCACCCCGGCCTTCAAGGTCGAGCGCGTGGCGCTCTACGGCCTGCAGGACGGCAAGGTGTTCGACTTCATCGAGCGCTCGACCCCGACGAGCGGCGCCGACCGGGCCTTCATCAGCCAGCTCTTCCGTGGCCTGACCCGGTACGAGCCCTTCGGCAGCGGCAAGGGCGCCAGCGTCGTTCCGGGCGCCCGCGCCGGGCAGTAGCGCTCCGGCACGGCACACGGCCCGGGGCCGCTTCCGTTCAACGGAGGCGGCCTTTTTCGTCTGGGGGAATGAAAGGCCTCAGGCGGCGGCGCGGTCGCGCCCCGCGGCCTTGGCCGCGTAGAGCGCCCCGTCGGCGCGGGCGATGGCCGCGTCGAGGTCCCCCTCGCCGGGCGCCACCATCGCCACCCCCATGCTTGCGGTCCAGGCCGGCAGATCCGGGATCAGCGCGAGGGCACGGCGCAGGTCCGCCGCGAAGGCCAGGGCGTCCTCGCGGGGCGTGCCGGCCAGGACGACGAGGAATTCGTCCCCGCCGAGGCGCACGACGAGGTCGCGTCCCGAGGCGCGGCGCATGGCGCAGGTCGCCAGGGCCACCAGCACCCGATCGCCCGCGGCGTGCCCGTGGCGGTCGTTGATGGCCTTGAAGTGATCGACGTCGATGGCGACGACGGCCGTATCCGGCGCGACGATCGCGGGGCTGTGCGCCGTGAGGCCGGCCCGATTGAGGGCGCCCGTCAGGGTGTCGCGCAGGGCGATGCGGCGCAGGGCCGTCTGGGCGCGCTCGCCCGGCATGGCGATGAGGCCGAGATTGAGGATCGCCAGGAGCATCTGGTCGGACAGCAGCGGCACCAGGGCCGCCACATGGGGAATCCGGCTCCCGCTCAGGAGCATGACGATCGTCAGGATGTATCCGGGGACGTAGGCGAGGAGGGCGAAGCCGGCGATGCGGCGCCCGCCCCCGGACGCCACCCTGCCGCCGCCGACGAGGATCGAGCCGACGACGAGCATGGCGAACGCGAGCCCCACGGTGCCGCCCACATGTGCGGCCATCGGGCTCCCCAGGAGGGCGGGACCCAGGTACCCGACGCCTGGCGCGAGGGGGATCAGGAGCATCCAGGCCCGAAACGGCTTCACGCCGTCGAACCGATACACCCCCGTGAGGATCAGGACATCGCTGACGCCGAGCGATCCGTGCAGGATCGCCACCGCAACGGGGTCATGCCCGAGATGCGCGAAGCCGATCATGGTCGCAACGTAGAGGGCTGAACTCCCGGCCCAATCCAGCATATGGGATTGACCGGCCCGGGCGCGCCACAACGTCAGGTAGACCAGCGCGAAGGCCGCACTGGCGAGCATGCTGCACAGGCTCAGAGTCGGCACGTCGGGGATCGAGGACATCGGAGCGACTTCGTGGCAAGCGCGGCTTCGACGCGTCCTACCGTGAAAGGCTTAAAAGTGCCTCACGAAAGCTTAAGCGACGGACGGACCCCGATCCGGTTACGACGTCGCGTATGGCTTTGCTTGAGCGATACGCCGGATCGTTCGCGCCTGGATCGGACACACCAAGCGAGATCTCAACGCAGGGCGCGCTCGGCGGCCTCGATTCGCAGGAGAATGTCGGCGAAGGCATCGGGAATATCGGCGGCGGGCCGCGCTTCGTAGACATTCCGCAGGCCACCGGCGAGGCTGGCGACGATGTGGGGCGCGAGGCCGTACCGTTGCGGCCGGGCCCCGCCCTCGTGGTCGTGCGGGACGGAAAGCGTCCCCTCCCCGCCCCCGCGTTGGCTCTGCATCGGCATGACGACCCCGCTTCGGTGGTGTTAAGGAATCGTGCTCGACCCGGCCTCGGCGGGCAATCCGTCACGGCCGGGTCGGGGACCGTTTCCGGCTCGGTGTGTCTCGGCGGTCACGCGCCCGTGACCGCCGCCACGATCTCACCGGGGGTCGACAGTTCCAGGGCCGGCCCCGTCTCCCGAAGGGCTTCGATGCGGGTATAGCCCCAGGCCACGGCGGCGAAATCGCAGCCCGCCGTGCGAGCCGCGTCGTGGTCGCGGATTTCGTCTCCGACGTAGAGGACGGTGTCGGGCGCGACGCCGGCGGCACGGATCAGGGCGCGCAGGCGCTTGCCCTTGCCGAACAGGGAGGCGCCGCAGGCATGGTGGCGGAAGCGCCGGGCGTCCGGACCCAGCACGGCGTCGATGTTGGTCCGCGTGTTGGAGCTGACGAGGGCGAGCGGCATCCCCATGGCGTCGAGTTCGGCCAGCACATCCCGGATGCCGGGGAACACCGGAATGTCGGCGATGTCGCGCGCCGCGAGCCCGTGCATGTGCCGGCTGATGAAGGGCAGCTTCCAGGGGGCGATGCCGAGGTGGCGAACGATGCCGGCGGCATCCAGGCCGCGCAGGAGTTCCGTCTCGTGGGGGGCGATCCGGGCGAAGCGGTAGCGGTCGGCCACCCCGTCGATGACGCGGGTGAACCACGGGAAGCTGTCCGCGAGGGTTCCGTCGAAATCGAACGCCACGAGGCGATAGGGCCGCATGCTCACGCGGTCAGGTTGGCGGCCGGAACGGCGAGGCGCATCACGAGGCCGGCGGCATCCCAATCGTGCTCCAGGGTGCCGTCGAGTTGGCCGGCGACGCTGCGCTCGGCCAGGACGGTGCCGAACCCGCGCCGGGTCGGAGGCCCCGAGACGGCCGGTCCGCCGGATTCGGCCCAGACGAGCTCGTAGGTCTCGCCGTCGCGGCGCCCGGTGAGCCGCACGGTCCCGGCCTCCGTGGACAGGGCGCCATACTTCATGGCGTTGGTGGCCTGCTCGTGCATGATCAGGGCGAACGCCGTGGCCGAGCGGTCGCCGACGGCGATGTCGTCGCCGTGCAGCACGATGCGCTCGCGGCCATCCTGCACGTAGGCCGCCATGATCAGGCGCATGAGGCCGAACAGGGTCTGGCCCTGCACCTTGGGGGCGCTCGCGGGCGAATGCGGACGGACGTATTCGTGCGCGTTGGCAAGGGCGCCGAGGCGCTCGCGAAAGGCGGCGACGAAGGGACGGGCCGCCGGATCGGTGCGGGCCGACAGGGCGGCGATGCCTTCGACCACGGCGAAGATGTTCTTGATGCGGTGCGAGAGCTCCTTGATCAGCAGGTCGCGGGCTTCCTCGGCCCGCTTGCGCTCGCGCAGGTCGCGGGTGACCGTGGCGTAGCCGATCAGCGCACCGCGCGTGTCGTGCACGGGAAACACGCTGTACAGGACCGGAATCCCCTCCCCCGTCCCGAAGTGGCGGAAGGCGAGTTCCCCCTCCCACCAGCCGTCCCGCCGCACGGTGGGCAGCACGGTCCCGGTCACGGTCGGCTGGCATTCGGGCATGAAGTAGTCGGGCACGGTGGTGCGGAGGGCCGCGTCGGCATCGGCGAGGCCGACCAGCCGGCGGCCGGCCGCATTGATATGGAGGATCTGGCCGTCCTCGTCGGCGATGCCGATGAAGTCCTTGGAATGCTCGACGATGGCCGCGAGCTTGCGCGCCGCTTCCTCGGCGCGCTTGAGGTCCTCGATATCCGTACAGGTGCCGAACCAGCGCTCGATGCGGCCCTCGGCATCGCGCAGGGGCATGGCCCGTCCGAGGGTCCAGCGGTAGATCCCGGTGTGGTGGCGCAGGCGGTACTCGACCTCGTAGGGGTCGCCGGTCGCGAGGCTGTGGCGCCATCGGGTCCAGGCGCGCTCCTGATCGTCGGGGTGGAACATGCCGTTCCAGCCCTCGCCGTCCGTGGAGCCGTAGGGCACGCCGGTGAACGCGTACCAGCGGTCGTTGTAGAAGTCGTGGAAGCCGTCGGGTCGCGTGGTCCACACCATCTGGGGCATGGCACCGGTCATGACGCGGAAGCGGCGTTCGCTCGCGGCGAGATCCGCTTCGCGCACGGCGACCGCCTCGCGGGCCTGGCGCAGCTCGATGAGGGTGGCGACCTGGCGCGCCAGGGCTTCGAGGGTCTCCGTCTGAACCGAGGTCAGCCCGTCCGGCCGGGCGACCCGGTCGAGGACGCACAGGCTTCCCAAGGGCAGGCCGCCCTGGGAGCGGATGACGGCACCGGCGTAGAAGCGCAGGCGATGCTCGCCGACGACGAGGGGATTGTCGGCCGTGCGCGGATCGGCGGTGAGGTCCGGGATCACCAGGAGCGGACCGTTCCGCATGGCATGTGCACAGATGGACACGGTGCGCGGCGTCTCGGACGGTTCGAAGCCGAGGCGCGCCTTGAACCACTGGCGCGTCTCGTCGACGAGGCTGATCAGGACGACGGGGGCGGCGCAGACCACCGCGGCGATGCGGACGAGGTCGTCGTAGGCCGGGTCCCGGCCGGTATCGAGGATCTTGGCGTCGCGAAGGGCTTCGAGCCGTTCGGCCTCGGTCCAGTCGGCACCCGGGCCATCGCAGGAAGTGATCGCGGTCAAAAGCAGGAGTCCTCGTCGGCGTGTTCAGATAGGGCGCCTGACGAATCCGTCAAAGTTCGATCCGCAACGATGGCCGTACTTCCCTGCCCGATCGTATCATATCCGGCGCGCGATATCGGTTCGGGCGCCGGATGCGGCCGCGCGGGACGGCCCTCGTCTCAGGCCACTTGCGCCTCAGGCGGCCGTCGCGTCAGGCCGCCCGGGCACCGGACCGGACCGGATAGTCGATGTAGCCCTCCGGTCCCTGGCTGTACCAGGTCTTCTGCTCGTCCTTGTTGAGGGGGGCACCCTCGATCAGGCGGGCGGGCAGGTCCGGGTTGGCGATGAACGGCCGGCCGAACGCGATGGCGTCGGCTTGTCCGGCATCGAGCACGGCCTGGGCCTTCGGGCCGTCATAGTCCGAATTCAGCACCAGGGGACCGTCGAAGGCCGCCTTGATGGTCGGGGCGACGGGGGCGTGGTTCGAGGTGCCGAAGGTGCCCTCGGGGCCCGGCTCACGCAGTTCGAGGAAGGCGATGCCGATCTTCGACAGGGCGGCGGCGGCCGCGCCGAACAGGGCATCGGGGTCGGAATCGTCGACGCCCTGGATGGCGCCGTTGGGCGAGAGGCGCACGCCCGTGCGGTCGGCCCCGATGGCATCGGCGACGGTCCGGGTCACTTCGGTCAGGAGACGGACACGGTTCTCGATGGACCCGCCGTAGCGATCGTCCCGGAAATTGGAGCCGTCGCGCAGGAATTGGTCGATGAGGTAGCCGTTGGCCGCGTGGATCTGCACGCCGTCGAAGCCGGCCGCGATGGCGTTGCGGGCGGCCCGATCGTAATCGGCCAGGAGGCGCGGAATCTCTTCGACGGGGAGTGCGCGCGCCTCGGCATAGGGCTTCTTGCCCGCATAGGTGTGGGCGGCATCCGGCGCCGTCGTCGCCGAGGCCGAGATCGGCTTGGCGCCGTCGAGGAAGTCGGGATGGACGATGCGGCCCATGTGCCAGAGCTGGCAGACAATGCGTCCGCCGGCGTCGTGCACGGCCTTCACGATGGGCTTCCAGGCCGCGACCTGCTCGTCGGACCAGATGCCCGGGGCGTAGGGCCAGCCGAGCCCTTCCTGGCTGATGCCGGTGGCCTCGGTGATGATGAGGCCGGCCTCGGCGCGCTGGGTGTAATACTCCACCATGATGGGCGTCGGCACGTGGGCGCGGGTGGCGCGGCCGCGGGTGAGCGGGGCCATGAAGATGCGGTTCTTGGCTTCGATCGCGCCGATGCGGATCGGGTCGGACAGGCTCGGCATTGCGGGCTCTCGCGTTGTTTCAAGGACGAACGGAAGCGCGCTGCACCGTTCGGACGCAGCGGCTTCGAGAGCCGTAATTGGATTGCGCGCGATACGATGTCAGGGGCGGCGCCGCGCGGGCCCGCCATGCCGGTGCGGCATCGCACATTTCGGTTTGCGCCGGAGCCTTCGACGAAAGAAGGGGCCGGAACCTCGCGGCTCCGACCCCCTTCGCGGCACGTGCTCCGGTCGAGTGCCTCAGTAGTGGGCCAGGACCGCCAGGAGCAGCAGGGCGATGATGTTGGTGATCTTGATCGCCGGGTTCACGGCGGGGCCGGCGGTGTCCTTGTAGGGGTCGCCGACGGTGTCGCCCGTCACCGCCGCCTTGTGGGCCTCCGAGCCCTTGCCGCCGTGGTGCCCGTCCTCGATGTACTTCTTGGCGTTGTCCCAGGCGCCGCCGCCCGACGTCATCGAGATCGCGACGTAGAGGCCCGTGAGGATCACGCCGAGCAGCGAGGCGCCCACGGTGGCGAAGGCCTGGTTCTTGCCCGCGATGGCCTGGATCGCGAAGAACAGAACGATGGGCGACAGCACCGGCAGGAGCGAGGGCAGGATCATCTCCTTGATCGCCGCGCGGGTGAGCATGTCGACGGCCCGGCCGTAATCCGGCCGGTCGGTCCCGAGCATGATGCCGGGCTTCTCCCGGAACTGACGGCGGACCTCCTCCACCACCGCGCCGGCGGCGCGGCCCACCGCCGTCATCGCCATGCCGCTGAACAGGAACGGGATCAGGCCGCCGAGCAGCAGGCCGACGACGACGTAGGGGTTGGACAGGGAGAAATCGACGGTGACACCCTGGAAGAACCGGTACTGGGTCGGGCTGGCATTGGCGATGAAGTAGTTCAGGTCCGAGGTGTAGGCGGCGAACAGCACCAGGGCGCCGAGGCCGGCCGAACCGATGGCGTAGCCCTTGGTCACCGCCTTGGTGGTGTTGCCCACGGCATCCAGGGCGTCCGTGGACTTGCGGACCTCGGGGGGCAGGCCCGCCATCTCGGCGATGCCGCCGGCATTGTCGGTGACGGGACCGAAGGCGTCGAGGGCCACGATGAAGCCCGCCAGCGCCAGCATGGCGGTGACCGCGATGGCGATGCCGAACAGGCCCGCCAGCGAATGGGTGGCGATGATGCCCGCCACGATGACGAGGGCGGGCAGGGCCGTCGATTCGAGGGAGACGGCCAGCCCCTGGATCACGTTGGTGCCGTGGCCCGTCACCGAGGCGTCGGCGATGGATTTGACCGGGCGGAAGTTGGTGCCGGTGTAGTACTCGGTGATCACCACGATGAGGGCCGTGATGACGAGGCCGATGACGGCGCAGCCGAGCAGGCCGCCGGAGGTGAAGCTCACTCCCGCATTGGTGGTGAAGGTGGTCGAGAAGCTGCCGAACAGGGCGAAATTCACCAGCGCGATGGCGCCGATGGAGAGGGCGCCGGCGGTGATCAGGCCCTTGTAGAGGGCTCCCATGATCGACTGGTTGGCCCCGAGCCTGACCGCGTAGGTGCCCGCGATGGAGGTGAGGATGCAGGCCGAGCCGATGGCCAGGGGATAGAGCAGCATCGCTTCCAGCACGTTGCGGCCGGCCACGTCCGTCTGCCCGGCGAAGAAGATCGCCGCCAGCACCATGGTGGCGACCACGGTCACCGCGTAGGTCTCGAACAGGTCGGCGGCCATGCCGGCGCAGTCGCCGACATTGTCGCCGACGTTGTCGGCGATGGTGGCGGGGTTGCGCGGATCGTCCTCGGGAATCCCGGCCTCGACCTTGCCGACGAGGTCGCCGCCGACATCGGCGCCCTTGGTGAAGATGCCGCCGCCGAGGCGCGCGAAGATCGAGATGAGCGAGGCGCCGAAGCCGAGGGCCACGAGGGCGTCGATGACCTCGCGGCTCGCCGGAGCCAGCCCGGCGATGCGGGTGAGGTAGCCGTAATAGAGGGCGACGCCGAGCAGGGCGAGGCCGGCGACGAACATGCCCGTGACGGCGCCCGACTTGAACGCCACGTCGAGGCCCGCGCCGAGCGACGTCGAGGCGGCCTGGGCCGTGCGGACGTTGGCGCGCACGGACACGTTCATGCCGATGAAGCCGGCCGCACCCGAGAGCACCGCGCCGATGAGGAAGCCGATGGCGACCTTGAGGCCGAGGAAGAAGGCGAGGGCCACGAACAGGACCAGCCCGACGACCGCGATGGTGGCATATTGGCGGCGCAGGTAGGCCTGGGCGCCCTCGGCGATGGCCCCGGCGATCTCCTGCATGCGCTGGGTGCCGGCGTCGCGGCGCATGACGTCGTTGATCGTGACGATGCCGTAGGCGACGGCGCAGAGCCCGCCCAGGATGATCAGCAGCAATGCGGTCATTCGTACCGTCCTTGGGTGATCGCGAGATGATCCCTCAACCGTCGGGCTCGGCCTGCCGCGTGCTCCGGCCTGCGTCGTCCCTGGCACGCCCTGGGACGAGACGCCCGATGGTGTGATCGCATTCCTCCCCGGAATTGCCCTCCTTGAGTGCCAAACTTCGCCGTAAAGCGCAAACCTCCGATGGCGTTTTAGGCTGCGGATATTTGTGCGCCGCACCATCGCGTCAAGATTCGGCGGGATCTCACCTGATTTCGGCAGGTTTCGGCCGGCGCGGCGGGGCGGGGATGGCTGCCCGCGGCGCGCGGAACTTATGAAACTCTCGGATTCGGGGCGCGGCCGCTGTCGCGGCCGGCGCGCCAGGCGAGGCGGGCCGCCTCCAAGCCCCAGACCATCCCGAGCATCATGTAGACGTGGCGCCACTTCTCGACGTCGATCTGAAACGCCTGGAGGAAGAACATCAGCAGGGCCGGCCACACGATCTGCGCGTGGCGGCGGAACGGGGTGTCCTGACTCATGAGGCGGAAGCCGACGAAACCGGTGACCAGCACGAGGCCGATGAACACCACGCCGCCGACCCAGCCGCCATTGGCGAAGCTGCCGATGTAGGAATTGTGCGGCTCGAGGCCGAAATTCAGGCGCCAGCGCAGGGGCCCCATCCCGAGGGGATCGTCGATGAGCATGCCGATGCCGCGGATCTGGTTGCCGAAGCGGCCGGTCTCGCCCCCGTCGTAATCCTGCGAGAGCGAGGCGCGCTTGGAGAACATCTCCGCCGTGTCGCCGATGGAGAGCAGGCCGACGATGGCCAGGACCGTGCCGGCGGCGGCCACCGCCGTCAGCCCGACGATGCGCCGGCGCAACGCCACCGACCGGCTCGACCGATGGATGGTGAAGATCATCAGCCCGGCGGCGATGAGCGAACCGCCCCAGGACCCGCGCGAGAACGACAGGAAGATGCCCGCCACGATGACGAGCAGCATGGCGAGGGACACGAGCGGCCTGCGGGCGTTGCCGACGAGCAGCCCGTGCATGAGATAGAGGGCGCCCAGGGTCAGGAACGAGCCGAACACGTTCGGGTCCTGGAAGGTGCCCGATGCCCGCCCGTACTTGTAGAACAGGTCTTCCGTGGGGATGTAGCCGAAGTACCCGACGATGCCGAAGGCGCTGGAGAGCAGGCAGCTCGCCACATAGGTCTTCAGGGCGAGCTCCATGCGCGGCAGGGTGTCGTCGGCGAACAGCATGGCGAAGAACACGCCCGTGATCGCCAGATAGGCGAGCTGCACCGTCCAGGCGACGGAGAGCGGCTGATCGAGATACGGCATCAGGGCGACGCCGATGGCCGCGACGTAGATCACGAGGAGGCCGACGAACGGCACCAGGCCGCGATGCAGGCGCAGGCCGAGGCACAGCCAGAGCAGGATCGTCGGGATCGCGACGATGTCGTAGGGCGAGGTGTCGGAGAAGGCGAAGCACGCGAAGAAGATGAAGGCGACGAGGAGCAGGGTCGCGAAGCCCCGGACCGCCGACAGGATCGGCACATTGGCCCAGGCCCCGGCCTCCCAGCGCGACGGGCGGAGCGCGATCGTGGACGCCATCGTACTGACCACTCCGGCGGACCGCCGGGCAGTCCGTTCCTCAGGCGGGCATCAGACGCCGGATTGATTGAGATTTCGAGAAGGCGTGCGGCCTCGTCAGGCGAGGGCCTTCACGCGGGCGCGGAACTGGTCGCCGCGATCCTCGAAGCTCCTGAACTGGTCGTAGGAAGCGCAGGCGGGAGAGAGCAGGACCACGGGCTCGGACGCCGAGGACCGGGCCGCCGCGTCCGCCGCCGCGCGGGTCGCGACGTCGAGGGTGCCGCAGCGGGTGTAGGGCACCCGGCCGTCCAGGGTGGCGGCGAAGGCGTCGCTCGCCGCGCCGATGAGGTAGGCGTGGGCGACCCGGCCGAACAGCGGCACGAGGGATTCGATGCCGCCCGCCTTGGCCTTGCCGCCGAGGATCCAGTGGATGTCGTGGAAGGCCGTGAGGGCCTTCTCCGTCGAATCGGCGTTGGTCGCCTTGGAATCGTTGACGAACAGGGCGCGGCCGCGGCGGCCGACCTCCTCCATGCGGTGGGGCAGGCCGGGGAAGGTCCTCAGGCCGGCCAGGATGGACGCGGCGTCGAGGCCGAGGGACCGGACCGCGGCGATGGCCACGGCGGCGTTCTGCCAGTTGTGGGCGCCGCGCAGGGTGCCGATTCCGTCGAGGTCGGCGATGCGCGCGCCGTCCGCCTCGAACACGGCACCGTCGCGGGCGGCCAGGCCGCCCTCGGGACTCGTCGCCCCGACATGCACACGGACGAGGGCGCCGGTGACCGATTCGGCGATGGCACGGCTCGGCGCGTCGTCGATGCCGACGACGGCGAGGTCCGATCCCGCGATGAGACGCGCCTTGATGCCGGCGTAGAGGTCGAGGGTGCCGTGGCGGTCGAGGTGATCGGGGGTGACGTTGAGGAGCACGCCGACGCTGGGATCGAGGGACGGCGTCAGGTCGATCTGGAACGAGGACAGCTCGATGACGTGGATGCGGTCCGGCGACGGCGGCGCCAGGGACAGGATGGCGGTGCCGATGTTGCCGCCCATCTGCACGTCGCGGCCGGCCCGGGCCAGGATATGGGCGACGAGGGCCGTGGTGGTCGATTTGCCGTTGGTGCCCGTGATGGCGACGAAGGGCGCGCCCGGCGCGATCCTGGCCCGCTCGCGGCAGAACAGCTCGATGTCGCCGATAATCTCGATGCCGGCGGCCCGCGCCTTGTCCACGGTCCAGTGCGGAGCCGGGTGGGTCAGCGGCACGCCGGGGGCCAGGACGAGGGCGGCGAACTCCGACCAGTCGGTGTCGCGCAGATCCGAGACGGTGAAGCCCTGCTCGCGCGCCCGCGCCGCACTCTCGGGGCTGTCGTCCCAGGCGAGCACGTCGGCCCCGCCCGCCCGCAGCGCCTTCAGGGTGGCGAGGCCGGAGCCGCCGAGGCCGAACAGGGCGACCTTGCGCCCGGCGAAGGTGGTGACGGGCGTCATCAGCGCAGCTTCAGGGTGGCGAGGCCGGCGAGCGCCAGGATGACGGCGATGATCCAGAACCGGATCACGACCTGCGGCTCCTTCCAGCCCTTCTGCTCGAAATGGTGGTGGATCGGGGCCATGCGGAAGACGCGCTTGCCCGTGAGCTTGAACGAGGCGACCTGGATGATCACCGACATCATCTCCAGCACGAACAGGCCGCCGACGATGGCGAGGACGATCTCGTGCTTGGTGGCCACCGCGACGGTGCCGAGCAGGCCGCCGAGGGCGAGGGAGCCGGTGTCGCCCATGAAGATCTGGGCGGGGGGCGCGTTGAACCACAGGAACCCGAGCCCCGCCCCGATGACCGCGCCGCAGACCACGGCGAGTTCGCCGGTGTCGCGGACGTAGTTCACCTGGAGGTAGCCGGCCGTGAAGACGTTGCCGACGAGGTAGGCGATGACGCCGAAGGTGCCGCAGGCGATCATCACCGGCACGATGGCGAGGCCGTCGAGGCCGTCGGTCATGTTCACGGCGTTGCCGGCGCCGACAATGACGAAGGCGGCGAACAGCACGTAGAACCAGCCGAGGTTCAGGAGCGCGTCCTTGAACACCGGAAACGCGAGGTGGTTCTGCAGGGCGGCCGGCGAGTAGACCGCGATGACCGTGCAGGCGGCAAGGGCGATGGCGCCCTCCAGCAGGAGGCGGAAGCGGCCGGAAAAGCCCTTGTGCGACTGCTTCGTCACCTTGAGATAGTCGTCGTAGAAGCCGATGGCGCCGAACCCCAAGGTCACGGCGAGCACCACCCAGACGTAGTGGTTGCGCGGGTTGGCCCAGAGCAGGATCGCCACGATGGCGCCGGCCAGGATCATCAGGCCGCCCATGGTCGGCGTGCCGCGCTTCGTCAGCAGGTGGGATTGCGGCCCGTCCTCGCGGATGGGCTGGCCCTTGCCCTGGCGCAGGCGCAGGAGCGAGATGATCAGCGGCCCGAACCAGAACACGAACAGGCCCGCCGTGAACAGCGCGCCGCCGGTGCGGAAGGTGATGTAGCGGAAGACGTTGAGCGGCGACAGCGTGCCGCTCAGGTCCGACAGGAGATACAGCATCCAGCACCCGGCCGCGGTTTTCGAGGAGCGTTTCCGGGCATGCGCGGCCGCGGGCCACGTCCTCCCGGCCGTATGCCGGCGGTCCTAGCGTGCGATCGCCTGAACCGGGTCGGCTTGTCCCGGATTCGCGTACCGGGCTTTGAGCGCTTCGACAATCCGGCCCATGCGGATGCTGTTGGAGCCCTTCACCATCACGGCGTCGCCGGCCCGCAGGGTGGCGAGGATCGGATCGAGGAGTTCGCCCGAGGTCGCCGCGCAGGTGCCGCGCCGGCTCAGGGGCAGGGCCTCGAACAGGTCGCGCATGAGCGGGCCGGCGGTGAAGACGAGGTCGACCCCCGCCGTCTCGACGGCGGCGGCGAGGTCGCGGTGATGGGTCTCGCCGGCGGCGCCGAGTTCCAGCATGTCGCCGAGGACGGCGATGCGGCGGCCCCGGGGCCCGGTCTCGATGGCCGACAGGGTGGCGAGGGCCGCCCGGATGGAGGCCGGGTTGGCGTTGTAGCTCTCGTCGACGAGGAAGGCTTCGCCCTCCCCGATCCGCAGGGCCGTGCGCTCGCCGCGCCCCACGGGCGGCCGCAGGACGGCCAGCGACAGGGCCGCGAGGGCGAGGTCGGCTCCCAGGGCATGGACCACCGCCATGACGCCGAGCGAATTCATCGCCGTGTGCCGGCCCGGCGTGCCGAGCTGATAGGTCACCGGAATGCCCATCACCGTCGCGTCGACCACGGAGAGGTCGGGCCGCAGGACGATCCGCAGGGCCCGGACATCGGCGTCCGGATGCTCGCCGAAGGTGACGACCCGGCCGGCCCTGGACGCCTGCGCATGGGCCAGCAACCGCGAATAGCTCGGGTTGTCGCGGTTGAGGATGGCGGTGCCGCCGGGGCGCAGGCCGGAAAAGATCTCGCCCTTGGCGTCGGCGATGGCCGAGAGCGAGGCGAAATGCTCGATGTGCACCGGCTCGACGGTGGTCACCAGGGCGATGTCGGGCCGGACCATGGCGGCGAGCGGCACGATCTCGCGCGCGTGGTTCATGCCGATCTCGAACACGCCATACGCGGCGTCCGCCGGCATGCGCGCCAGGGTGAGGGGCACCCCCCAATGGTTGTTGTAGGACGCGATGGAGGCGTGGGTGCGCCCCTGCGCCGACAGGACGTGGCGCAGGGCCTCCTTGGTGCCGGTCTTGCCGACGGACCCGGTCACCGCGACGATGCCGGCTCGGGTACGGGCGCGGGCGGCGAGACCGAGGGCCCGCATGGCGTCGAGGACGGGGTCGTCGCCCGGCCCGGAGACGGCCAGCACCGCGCCGGCGCCGGCGAAGTCCCCGGCGCGCTCGTCCGCGACGACGGCCGCGCCGGCCCCGCGGGACAGGGCGTCACGGACGAAGTCGTGGCCGTCGCGGGCCTCGCCGCGAATGGCGAAGAACAGGTCGCCGGGCTGCAGGCTGCGGGTGTCGATGGACGCCCCCCCGATGGGCTTCGGGGCGCCGTGAAGGGTCCCGCCGGTGGCGGCCCGGAGGGCGTCGGGTGTCCAGAGGGGCGCGTCGGAAACAGAGTGAGTCATGCCGCGCGCTCCGCGATGGCAGCCCGGAGCACGTCGTGATCCGAGAAGGGCAGGACGGTTGTGCCGACGATCTGGCCGGTTTCATGGCCCTTGCCGGCCACCACGAGGACGTCGCCGGGGGACAGGGCCCGGACGGCCGTGCGGATCGCCTCGGCACGGTCGCCGAGTTCCGTCGCATCCGGCGCGGCGGCCAGGATCTCGGCGCGGATCGCCGCCGGGTTCTCGGAGCGCGGGTTGTCGTCGGTGACGATGGTCCAGTCGGCGGCCCTGGCCGCGATGGCGCCCATGATCGGGCGCTTGCCCCGGTCGCGGTCGCCGCCGCAGCCGAAGACGCAGACGAGGCGCCCCGTCGCGAACGGCCGGAGCGCCGTCAGCACCCCCTCGAGGGCCTCGGGCTTGTGGGCGTAGTCGACGAGGCAGAGGGCGCCGTTGGCTTCGCCGATCCGCTCCATGCGGCCCGGCACGCCGGTGAGGTGTTCCAGCGCCGCGATGACGCCGGCCGGGTCGGCCGCGCCGGCCGGCGTCGCCAGGGCGAGGCCGGCGGCGAGCAGGGCGTTCTCGATCTGGAAGCCGCCCACGAGGGGCAGGCGCACGTCGTACTCGGCCGGTCCGTCGGGACCGGGGGCGATGAGCTGAAGGTGCTGGCAGAACCCTTCGGTGCGCGCGGCGACGAGCCGAACCGTCTCGCCGGCCGACCCCGTGGTGCGCAGGCTCAGGCCGCGGGCCAGGGCGGCGGCGATGACCACCTTGGCGTAGGCGCCATCGGCGTTGACCACCGCCGGGATGCCGGGCTGGGCCAGGGTCGTGAACAGGCGGAGCTTGGCCGCGAGGTAGTCGTCGAGGGTGGCGTGATAGTCGAGGTGGTCGCGCCCGAGGTTGGTGAAGCCGACGGCGGAGAGTTCGACGCCGTCGAGGCGGCGCTGCTCGATGCCGTGCGAGGACGCCTCCATGGCGAGATCCTCGATGCCGTCCTCGGCGAGTCGCGCCAGGGTCGCGTGCAGGGTCACGGGGTCCGGCGTCGTGAGCGAGCCGTAGGTGGCGCCCCGGTTGGTGAC
This sequence comes from Methylobacterium sp. WL69, assembly GCF_008039485.1. Classification (NCBI taxonomy): domain Bacteria; kingdom Pseudomonadati; phylum Pseudomonadota; class Alphaproteobacteria; order Hyphomicrobiales; family Methylobacteriaceae; genus Methylobacterium; species Methylobacterium sp. WL69. The sequence goes on from NZ_VRUZ01000007.1 coordinate 76,201, forward strand.
GATGCCCACCGTGCCGAGGCTCGCGGACTCGCGACCCAGCCGCGACAGGATCTGCCGGACGAAATCCGTGACCGAACTCTTGCCGCTCGTGCCGGTGACGGCCACCACATGGCCCGGCTGGCGGCCCGAGAACCGGCGCGCCGCGAGTGCCAGGCTGCGTCGCACATCGCCGACGGCGACGTAGGGGAACGCCGGGTCGAGGCCATCCGGTCGCGCGCCCTCCCCCACCACCGCGACGGCGCCCGCCGCGGCGGCTCCGGCGGCGAAGCGGCGCCCATCGGCGGCGGTGCCGGGCACCGCCACGAACACGAAGCCGGGTTCGACTTTTCGCGAGTCCGCCGTCAAGCCGGAGACCGGCGTCGCATCGCCGGCGGCCTCCGGGAACAGTTGCCCGAGGGTGGCCCCGCTCATCGCCCGTCCACCTGGGTGGCGTGGTAGGCGCCGAGCTTGACCATGAGGGGGAACGGCTTCACCGGCGGATCGAATTGCGGCGGCAGGCCGAGGATCGGGGCGACGCGCTCGATGACGCGGCCGGTGACCACGCCCGAGTTCCAGGCGGCGGTGGCGTAGCCGCCCGATTCCGGTAGGCCCTGCGGCTCGTCCATGATGGTGACGAAGAGGTACTTTGGGCTGTTCATGGGCGCGGCGGCCATGAAGGTGGTGAACAGGCGGTTCTTGACGTAGCGGCCGTGGATCACCTTCTCGGCGGTGCCGGTCTTGCCGCCGACGTAGTAGAGCGGGATCGACGCCTTCTTGGCCGAGCCCTCGACGGCGTTGAGGCGCATGATGAAGCGCATGGCCTCGCTGGTCTCGGGCTTCAGCACCCGGGTCGCCTTCTTCAGGGCCTCGGCCTCGGTGGTCTTGAGGAAGGTCGGCACGATGAGGTTGCCGCCGTTGGTGATGGCACCCACCGCCGCCGCCGCCTGGAGCGGCGCCACCGCGAGGCCGTGGCCGAACGCGATGGTGATGGTGTTGATCTCGGTCCAGCGCGAGGGAACGATGGGCTCGGCGCTCTCGGGCAGCTCCGTCCGCATGCGGTCGGTGAGGCCCATCTTCTTCAGGAACGCCCTGTGGCCGGGGACGCCGATGCCCAGCGCCATCTTGGCCGAGCCGATGTTGGAGGAGTGCGTGAACACCTCCGGCATGGTGATGGTGCGGTTGGTGCCGTGATACTCGTGAATCTTCTGCCGGCCCCAGTGCAGGACGCCGCCCCGCGTGTCGAAGGTCGAGTTGACGTTGTACTTGCCGGAATCGAGGGCCATGGCGAGGGTCATCGCCTTGAAGGTCGAGCCCATCTCGTAGACGCCGACGTTCATGCGGTTGATGCGGTCCGCCGAAAGGGCGTCGGCCGGATCGTTGGGGTCGAAATCCGGCAGGGAGGCCAGGGCGATCACCTCGCCGGTGGTCACGTCGAGGATCATGCCGGCGGCGGCCTTGGCCTTGAAGTGATCGACGCCCCAGGCGAGTTCGTCGCGCAGCGCAAACTGCGCCCGCAGATCGATGGAGAGCTGAACCGGCTTGAGGTCGGTCTGCTTCGCCACGAGGCCGAACTCGTTGAGGGCCTTGTTGCCCTGCGTGTCGATGTACTTCTCGATGCCGGCAATGCCGAGATTGTCGAGGTTGGTGATGCCGATGATGTGGGCGGCGGCGACCCCGTTCGGGTAGACGCGCTTGTGGTCGGGCAGGAAGCCGATGCCCGGAATCCCGAGGCGGTGGACCTCGGCCTGCTGCTTCGGGGTGATCTCGCGCTTCACCCACACGAACCCCTTCTCCTTGCCCGTCGAGCCGACGCGGGCCGAGAGCTTGGTGCGCAGGTCGTTGGCGTTGAGCTGGGGCAGGACGGCGGTGAGCAGTTCCACCGCCTCGTCCTTGTCGACGATGTTGCGCGGCTCGGCGAAGACCGAGACCGTGCGGATGTCGGTGGCCAGGATCTCGCCGTTGCGGTCGACGATGTCGGGCCGGATCGCCGTGGTGGCGGAGGCGGCGACGCGCTTGTCGGAATTGTCCGTCTCGGGGAACGCCGCGAGATAGACGAGGCGCACGCCGATGGTCATGAACACGGCGGCGAAGCCGAGGCCCACGAGGCCGACGCGGGCGTAGCTGCGCTCGATGGCGAGGTGGAACATCGCCCGGATGAGGGCGAGGGCCCGGTTCGCGCGCGGCGCCGGGGCCGCCTCCGGCACCGGGGCTTCGACTTCGGGATGCTGCATCGACTCGGCCTCGGGCGGGGCGGCGTCCGAAAAAACGTCTTGCGACACGGGTGCTACCTCGAAGCCGTGGTCGGGGTCTTTGTCGGGGTCTTGGTGGTCGTCGTCGTCGTCGTCGTGCGGGTGGTGACGGTGCGGGTCGTGACCGAGCCGGTGGTGCGCGGCTCGTTGGCGCCGGGCTTCTCCTTCGGGGTCGCGGTGGCCGCGAGCAGGCGGCCGATCTCGTCGCCGCGGTCGGGCCGCGCCGGAAGGTCGGCGAGGCGCCCGAGATGCGCCGTGCCGATGGGCTCCAGGGCCAGGTGACGCGCCACCGCCGCCTGGAGCCGGTCGGGCCGGGTCAGCAGCTGCCACTCGGCGCGCAGGACCGCGATGGCCTGGCGCTCGCGGTGGAGCTGGCTGCGCGCCTTCGAGACCTGGCCGGCCTGATACAGCGTGTCGTACTTGATCGAGTAGGCGTAGATCGCCGAGCCGATGAGGCCGAGGACGGCGAGGACGTTCAGCAGACGGATCACCGGCGTGCGCTCCTGCCCGTCCGCTCCGGCAGGGCCGCGAGGGTCTCGATGGCGGCCAGGGGCGCGGGCGCGGGCGCGTCCGTGCGTTCCACCGCGCGCAGCTTGGCCGAACGGGCGCGCGGGTTGGCGAAGGTCTCGGAATCGGTGGGCAGAACTGGTCCCTTGGTCACGGCCGTGAAGCTGCGGGGGGCCGGCGCCACGAGGCTCGGCAGGTGGCGCGAGCCCTGCGCCGCCCGGCCGCTGCGGGCCGAGAAGAACTGCTTGACGATGCGGTCCTCGAGGGAATGGAACGTCACGACGGCGAGGCGCCCGCCGGGCCGCAGGATGCGCTCGGCGGCGTGCAGGGCCTGGACGAGCTCGCCGAGCTCGTCGTTCACCGCGATGCGCAGGCCCTGGAAGGTCCGCGTCGCCGGGTTGATGCCGCTCGCCGGATCGGCCCAGACCACGCTCGCCACCACTTCGGCCAAGGCCGCCGTGGTCTCGATCCGGCCCTTGCGGCGCGCCTCGACGATGGCGCGGGCGACGGCCCGCGAGCGGCGCTCCTCGCCGTAATGGTAGATGATGTCGGCGAGGTCGGCTTCCTCGGCGTCGTTGACGATGTCGGCGGCGCTGCGCCCGGCGCGCTCCATCCGCATGTCGAGGGGGCCGTCGTGGCGGAACGAGAAGCCGCGCTCGGCCTGGTCGATCTGCATGGACGACACGCCGATATCGAGGACGACGGCATCGGCCTGGGCCCGACCGGCCTCGCGCACGCAGGCGTCGAGGCTGCCGAAGCGGCCCGGCACCAGGGTGAGGCGCCCGTGCGCGGACGCGACCAGGGGCGCGCCGCCCGCGATGGCGCCCGGATCGCGGTCGATGCCGAGAACGTGGATGGCGGGGTCGGCGCCGAGCATGGCGCGGGTGTAGCCGCCGGCCCCGAAGGTGCCGTCCACGGCGAGCGTCCGGCCCGGCAGGTCGAGGGCGGTCAGGACTTCGGCGAGCAGGACCGGGACATGCGGTGCCCCGTCGTTCGCCGGTCTGGCCTCGCGCACGCGCTTCATCGCCCGACCTCGGCGGCACGCGGGCGGAACGGCGGAAACGGGCGCGTCGGGGACGCGACGGGGATGGAGCCGCGCATGCGTCCCTTCCAAGAGCCTGGGCCGCCTCGGAGCGGCGCGGAGAGACGGGACATCGCCGGATCGGCGTGGAGCGCGACCGCTCGCCTGGACACCGCCACGACCGTGTCGGGCTGTGTCCGTCGATCCGAAAATCGCCGTTGACGGGATGAATCGGGGTACCATGGGCCTCTGAGCGCCGTCAACGAACGGGGCCGCAACGCATTGGCCCAGTCCGATCAGACCTCAGCAAGGTTAACCGAGGGTAAGTTTTTTGCCGCGTCGTGATCGTGCGGTCGCTGTTCGTTCGGGTCTACCGCGAAGTGGATCAGTCGGCCTTTAAGCCGGGTTCTGTAGGGCCCGGATGCCTCGCGGCACCCTGACGTGGCGGCCATTCCTCTGGGACGATCGTTGCCGATGCGCCTCGAGCAACCAACCCGGGCGACGGGCCTGGAGAGAAGCCTGGCGGGCCGCGAGGCCCGCCGTGTCGCCCCTATTCGGTCTTGCTCCCGGTGGGGTTTGCCGTGCCGTCCGCGTTGCCGCGTCCGCGGTGCGCTCTTACCGCACCCTTTCACCCTTACCCGGCCTGAAGCCGGGCGGTCTGCTCTCTGTGGCACTGTCCCTGGGGTCGCCCCCGCCGGACGTTATCCGGCACCGTCTCTCCATGGAGCCCGGACTTTCCTCCCCGGACGCGAGGTCCGGAGCGGCCGCCCGGCCGACTGATCCGGCGCGGATGTGCGCTGCGGATCGCCGCGCGGTCAAGCGCTCGGCTGCCCCCCGACACGCCATGCCGGGATTTTCGGCGGCCGATTGCGCGGTCGGACCCGAGTGCTCATTCTCGGGGATGGGCGGCTGCCGCGCTCAGGCGGCGCCCCTCGAAGCAGACAGGAGGTGACCATGGCGAAGGACGAGACGGCGTGGACGCTGGAGAAGGTTCAGGAATTGCGGACCCTGGCCCGCGAGCGGGTTCCGATCTCGGTGATCAGCCTGCGGCTCAAGCGGCCGATCGAGGCCGTGTCGGCCAAGCTCGCCGAGCTCGGCATCACGCCGGCCCCGGAGCCTGGCGGCGACTGAATCTGGGGTCCCGCGAGGCCGCCGGCCCCGCGGGGATTGGGGCGGACTACCAGGAACCGGTGTTCTCCATGGAGACCCACGGCTCCTGCGGCGGCTTGGCCTCGCCCTTCTGCAGCAGCTCGATGGAGATCCCGTCGGGCGACTTCACGAAGGCCATGTTGCCGTCGCGCGGCGGCCGGTTGATGGTGATCCCCGCCGCCTGCAGCTTGGCGCAGAACGCATAGATGTCGTCGACCTCGTAGGCGAGGTGGCCGAAATTGCGTCCGCCCGAATAGGTCTCCGGGTCCCAGTTGTGGGTCAGCTCGATCACCGGCGCCTGGGTCTCGCGCGCCGTCGCCGCGTCGCCGGGGGCGGCGAGGAACACGAGGGTGAAGCGACCCTTCTCGTTGTCGATGCGGCGAACCTCCGTCAGCCCGAACGTATCGACGTAGAAGGCGAGCGCCCGGTCGAGGTCGGCCACGCGGACCATGGTGTGCAGAAAACGCATCGTCGTGAACTCTCCTGAGGGTGCGGCCTATGTGGTGGCCGGGCGAGCCCCGTCAACGGCCGGTCGCTTCGTCCCCCCCCTCGGCGGGCGCGCGTTGCGCCCGGACTCGAAGCGCTTCAAGAAGACCGGCGACAGGCGAGGCATCCATGCGCACCGACACCCCGATCCCGATCCGGCTCGCCGATTACCGCCCGAGCGACCACCTCGTGGACCGGGTCGCCCTCGACATCCGGCTGCATCCGCACGCGACGGAGGTGAGCGCGACCCTGAACCTCCGGCCCAATCCGGCCGGCCGCGCGGGGGCCGAACTGGTGCTCGATGGCGAGGATCTGACGCTGCTCTCCGTTGAACTCGACGGGGTCGCCCTCGCGCCGGACGCCTACCGGGTGACGGACACCGCCCTCACCCTGGCGCAGCCGCCCCGGGACCCCTTCACCCTGACCATCCGCACGCGGATCGATCCCACGGCCAACACCCGGCTCATGGGCCTCTACCGCTCGAACGGCGTCTACTGCACGCAATGCGAAGCCGACGGCTTCCGGCGCATCACCTATTTCCTCGACCGGCCCGACGTGATGGCCGTCTACACCACGCGCATCGAAGCCGACCGGACGGAAGCCCCCGTGCTCCTGGGCAACGGCAACCCCATCGCGGCCGGGGATGCGGGGCCGGGCCGGCACTACGCCGTCTGGCACGATCCCCACCCGAAGCCCGCCTACCTGTTCGCCCTCGTCGGCGGGCGCCTCGACCGGCTCGGCGGCCGGTTCACCACCAGCGAGGGCCGCGCCGTCGCCCTCGGCATCTACGTAGAGCCCGGCAAGGCCGAGCGGGCCGCCTACGCCCTCGACGCCGTCGTTCGCTCCATGGCCTGGGACGAGACCGCCTTCGGCCGGGCCTACGACCTCGACGTATTCAATGTGGTCGCCGTGTCGGACTTCAACATGGGGGCGATGGAGAACAAGGGCCTCAACATCTTCAACGACCGCTACGTCCTCGCGAGCCCGGAGACCGCCACCGACGCCGACTACGCCGCCATCGAGGCGATCATCGCCCACGAGTATTTCCACAACTGGTCCGGCAATCGCGTCACCTGCCGGGACTGGTTCCAGCTCTGCCTGAAGGAAGGGCTGACGGTCTTCCGCGATCAGGAATTCTCGTCGGACATGCGCTCGCGGGCGGTGCACCGCATCGGCGAGGTCCGCACCCTGCGCGCCCGCCAGTTCCCCGAGGATGCCGGCCCCCTAGCCCATCCCGTTCGGCCGCAGCAATACGCCGAGATCAACAACTTCTACACGGCCACCGTCTACGAGAAGGGCGCCGAGATCGTGCGGATGCTGCGCACGCTGCTGGGCGCGGACACGTTCGCCCGGGGCATGGACCGCTACTTCGCGGCGTGCGACGGCACGGCGGCGACGGTGGAGGATTTCCTCGCCGCCTTCGCCACCGTCTCGGGACGCGACCTCGCTGCCTTCGCACGCTGGTACGAGCGGCCCGGCACCCCGATGGTCACCGTCGAGGGCGAACACGACCCCGTCGCCCGGACCCGGACCCTGCGGTTTCACCAGGCGCTGGAGGGGAACTCCGAATCACCCCTCGTCATTCCCGTGGCCCTCGGCCTCGTCGGCCCGCACGGGGTGATCGACGACGCCGTCTGCGAGCGGGTCCGGGACGGCGTCTTCGTGCTGGAGCGGGCCAGCGACACCATCACGTTCACGGACGTCCCCGCCGAGGCGGTCCCGTCCCTATTCCGGGGGTTCTCGGCACCGGTGCGCATGGTGACGGCGGCGACGGATGCTGACCGCCTCATCCTCCTGGCGCACGACACCGATCCGTTCAACCGGTGGCAGGCGGCGCAGGACGTCGCCATGGCACGCCTCGTCGCCGAATCCCGGTCCGCGGTCTCGGACGCGGCGGATGACGGCCTCGTCGCGGCCCTGGCGACGTTCCTCGACGCGGAGGCTTTGTCCGACCCGGCCTATGCCGCCCTCGTGCTGACGCCGCCGAGCGAGGGGGACATCGCCGACGCCCTCGGCCGGGACATCGACCCCGACGCGATCCACCGCGCCCGCAGCCATCTGCGCCGTCGCCTCGGGCAGGGCCTCCACGACCGCCTGATCCACCTGCGCGCGACGTTGGCCGACCGGCCCGGCACGCCGTTCTCGCCCGATGCCGCCTCGGCCGGACGCCGGGCCCTGCGCAACGTCGCCCTCGACCTCATCGCGGCCGCCGATCCGCGGGCCGGTGGCGACCTCGCCCTGGCGCAGATCGAGGCGGCAACGACCATGACCGATCGCCTCGCCGCCCTCGCGGTCCTGGCGCAGATTCCGGGCTCGGCCCGCGAAGCCGCCCTCGCGGCCTTCGCGGAGCGCTACGCCGACGAGCCCCTCGTCCTCGACAAGTGGTTCGCGATCCAGGCCACCATCCCGGAAGAGGCCACCCTCGCCCGCGTCCGCGGACTCCGGGCCCATCCGGCCTTCGCCATGACCAATCCGAATCGGGTGCGATCCCTCATCGGCAGTTTCAGCGTCGGCAATCCGACCCAATTCAACCGGCCGGACGGGGCCGGCTTCGAGCTCGTCGCCGAGACGGTCGCGAGCCTCGACGGCACCAATCCGCAGATCGCGGCCAGGCTGCTCACGGGGTTCGGTTCATGGCGGATGCTGGAGCCGGCACGACGGGCCAAGGCGGAACAAGCACTTAGCGCCATCGGCGCGCGCACAGGCCTGTCCCGCGACGTGGCGGACATCGTCGGGCGTATGACGAAATTCTGACAAGCCGCTGATTTCGAACGACAATTTCCTCCAACCGTCAAGCTTGTGCGAATCGCCTTACTACAGGTTGCATTACGACGAAACCCGCAAAAAAGCGTGGACAACTCGGCCGTGAAAATGGTGTTATGAATTCGATTCGAAGCGCGACGCGATCGCGCTTCCATGACGATTCATCCTAAGCGCGGGGTCAGACCATGCTGGAGGCGGATTCCGCTTCCCTCTCCGCGCGTGCGGATACGATTCTTGGAATTCATCGCCCTCAGACCGCGACGCATACCCGTTTCGTGCAGGCGGAAACCTGGCTTCGGTTCGCCCTGCCGGCGCTGTTGGCGACGTTCCTGGCCTGTCTGGCGATCGTGGAGAGCCTGCACCTGAATTCTCAGCGGCAGGACACGATCCGCCACGCGGTCGCGGATATCGATGCCCTGACGCGACTGGTCGCCGCCGCCCTGAATCAGCCCGAGGGGAACGACGCGGACCTGAGCCGTCGCCTCGCAGCCCTACTCCCGGCCCACCTCCTTCCGGAGGGCCGCCAGCTCCTCATCGTCGGTGACGACGACGCCATCGTCGCCGGGATACCGCCCTGGACCGGCGGCCCGACCCTCACCGCCCATCTCGGCGAGATGCAGGCCCTCACCACCCTGCGCGAGCGCGCCGGGGTGATGAATGTGGCCCTGGCCGACGGCAGTCCCGCCCTCGGCGCCCTTCGCGGCCTGCGGACCGGGCGCGGACAGGTCGCCGTCCTGCAGCCCCTCGCGGTCGTTACGGCCGCCTGGAGCGCGCAGGTGCGCAATCACGCCATCCTGCTGGGGGCGGCCGCCCTGGTGATCATCGGGACCGGGATCGCCTACGTGCTCCAGACCCGCCGCGCCTATGCGGTCGATCGGGTCTGCGAGCAGATCAAGCAGCGCCTCGACACGGCCCTGGGCCGTGGTCGCTGCGGCCTGTGGGACTGGGACATCCCGCGCGGCCGGATCTACTGGTCGGACTCCATGTACACCCTGCTTGGATACCGCCGCGAGCGCGAGTTCCTGTCCTTCGGCGACGTCAACGCCCTGGTGCATCCCGAGGACGGCGACCTCTACAGCCTCGCCCGCCACCTCGCCGCCAGCCAGTCCACCGTCGACCACGAATTCCGCATCCGGTCCGCATCCGGGATCTGGACCTGGATGCGCATGCGGGCCGAGATCGTCCCCGACACCGTGACGGGCGGCCGCCATCTCGTCGGCATCGCCCTCGACGTCACCGAGCAGCGCAATCTGGCCGAACTCAACGCCACCGCCGACATGCGCCTGCGCGACGCCGTCGAGGCGATCTCCGAGGCCTTCGTCCTGTGGGACACCGGCAACCGCCTCGTCCTGTGCAATTCCAAGTTCCGGCACCTCCACGCCCTGAGCCAGGACGATGCCGTACCGGGACGGCGCTACGGCGAGATCATGGGACGCGGCGTGCTGCCGCCCATCCGCCGCGAGATGCGCGAGCTCGAGCACGCGGGCGCCACGGCCCGTACCTTCGAGGCGGAGCTGACGGACGGGCGCTGGCTCCAGATCAGCGAGCGCCGCACCAAGGATGGCGGCTACGTCTCCGTCGGCACGGACATCACCAGCCTGAAGCGCCATCAGGAACAGCTCGTGGCCTCCGAGCGCGAGCTCCTCGCCACGGTCAAGGACCTCAAGCGCTCGCGCCGGACCCTCGAACTCCAGACCCAGCAGCTCGCGGACCTCGCCGAGCGCTACCTCGATCAGAAGGCCCAGGCCGAATCGGCGAACCAGGCCAAATCCGAATTCCTGGCCAACATGAGCCACGAGCTGCGCACGCCGCTCAACGCGATCATGGGCTTTGCCGAACTCATGGAGAGCGGGGTCTACGGCATCCTCGGGTCTCCGCGCTACACGGATTACTGCCGGGACATCCGGTCGAGCGGCGACTACCTCCTGTCGGTCATCGACGACATCCTGAACATGTCGCGCATCGAGTCCCACCGGGTCAGGCTGGTCCGCCGCGAGATCGCCCTGCCCGGGGCCATCGAGGCGGCGCTCAAGCTCGTGGCCGAGCCGGTCCGGGCGAAGTCCCTGACCGTCGATGTCGATCTCGTCGAGGGCCTGACGGTCCTGGCCGACGAGCGGGCCCTGCATCAGATCCTGCTCAACCTCGTCCAGAATGCGGTGAAGTTCACCCCCGAGGGCGACGGCCGGATCATCGTCAAGGCGCGGCCGGCGGGGGATGCCGTGAACATCTTCATCGAGGATACGGGTATCGGTATCCCCAAGGCGGCCCTGCGGCGTCTCGGTGCCCCGTTCCAGCAGGTCGAGACCAACCTGACCCGGACCTACAAGGGCTCCGGCCTCGGCCTCGCCATCGCCCGCTCCATGGCCGAACTGCATGGCGGCTCCCTGCGCCTGCGCTCGCAGGAGGGCCTGGGCACCATCGTCCTCGTGCGCCTGCCGGCCCCGACGCCGGAGCGCCTGCGCGACGTCGCCTTCGAGTCGTCCCAGGAGACCGTCGCGTCCCTGCGCGATGCCGCCGGGGCGACACCGAGCCTCGGACGGATGGAGCCGGCCGCCGGCTGAGATCGTCTCCCCTCGATCGGGGCGGAGGGGGTCATCGGCAAGCCGGCGCGGCGTCCGTGCGAGGACGGTTTTCGCGATGGCGCGAAAATCGCGGGCGCGGATACCTCAGCCGAGGAGGCGCTCGAACAGGGCCCGGACCTCGGCGCGGCGCTCGTCGAGGCGGACCATCAGGTGGGCCGCATCCGGCATGCCCAGCGCCACGGCGAGGCGCGTCATGGCGACGGGCGAGGCTCGGGTCGGGTCGCCCTCCACCATCAGCCGCTGCCAATGCAGGACATCGTCGAACTGCCCGTAGGCGTCGCGCAGGCGTTCGGCCTCGTCCCGGCCCAGGAGACCGTGCTCGGCCGCCCGCGCCAGCACCTCCGCGCCCGCCACGCCAGCGAGGTCGGGGAACCGGGCGCCATGGGCCAGGACGAGGGCCTGGGCCAGGAAGTCGAGATCGAGGAGACCGCCGGGCGCGAGCTTGAGATCGAGGGGGCCGGCATCGCCCTTTTCCTCCGCCACCAGGGTCCGCATGGCCCGCACGGCGCCGTACACGTCGGCGGCCGCGCGCGGGCGCGTGACGATCGACCGGATCGTGTCGAGGAGTTCGGCGCCGAAGCCGGCATCGCCGGCGATCACCCGCGCGCGGGTCAGGGCCATGTGCTCCCAGAGCTCGGCCTCGGTCTCGTGATAGGCCCGGAATCCACGCAACTGCACGGCGACCGGCCCCTGTCCGCCGCCGGGCCGCAGGCGCAGATCGACCTCGTAGAGGTGCCCCCGCCGGGTCGGGACGGTGAGGGCGGCGATGAAGCGCTGGATCAGGCGGTTATACGCCACCGCCGCGTCGAGGGGGCGCGGTCCGGCGCTCAGGCGCGCTTCGGGATCGAAATCGTAGACGATGACGAGGTCGAGATCGGAATCCGCCGTGAGCTGGCACGACCCGAGGCGGCCGAGCCCGAGGATCGCGAGGCGCCCCTTCGGCACCGTGCCGTGCTCGGCGAAGAACGTCTCCGAGACCCGCTCGATGGCCGACGCGACGACGGCGTCGGCCACGGCCGTATAGGCACGGCCCGCCTCGGCCGGCGCGAGGATGCCGGACAGGAGGCGGGCGCCGGTGAGGAAGCGCAGGTGCCGGGCGGCATCGCGGCTGCGGTCCAGGAAATCCTCGTGGTCGGCCGGATGTCCGAGGAGGGCCTGGAAATGGGCGGCGATCCCACCGGGCTCCGCGGGCGGCGCGGAGAAGTCGCGCTCCAGCACCGCATCGAGGACGTGCGGGCTGAACGAGACGGTCTCGGCCAGGCGCGGCGCGGTCCCGAGGAGATCGGCGAAGAGCAGGCGCAGGCGCTCGTTCGAGCGCAGAATCGTCAGGAGCTCGAGGGCGGCGGGCATCCGGGCGAAGGCCCGGTCGAGGGTCTCCAGGGCCGCATCGGGCTCGGCCGTCCCACCGAGGGCCTGCAGCAGGGCCGGGACGAGTTCGGTCAGCACCTCCCGCGCTCGCGCCGTGCGGACGGCGGGACGGCGCCCGAAATGCCAGCCGCGCACGGTCTCGACGGCGCGCTCGGCCTCGCGAAAGCCGAGGGTGCGAAGGGTGGTGAGGGTTTCGGGGTCCTCGCCGGTCCCGCTGAAGACGAGATCGCCCACCGCCGCCGACAGGTCCGGCTCGGCCTCGAACAGCAGGGCGTAATGGGCCTGGACCCGGCGGGCATGGTGCAGCAGCGCCGTCTCGAACGCCGCGAGCGTGGCGAACCCGGCAAAGCGCGCGAACCGTTCGAGGTCGGCGGGCTCCGAGGGCAGGCGCTGGGTCTGCTCGTCGCGCACCATCTGGATGCGGTGCTCGATGGTCCGCAGGAAATCGTAGGCCGCGGCCAGCTCGTCGCGGGCCGTCGCGTCGATCCAGCCCTCGTCGGTCAGGGTGGCGAGCATCTCCACCGTGCGCCGGCCGCGGAGGGCCGGCCGGCGGCCGCCGAACACGAGCTGCTGGGTCTGGACGAAGAACTCGATCTCGCGGATGCCGCCGCGCCCGAGTTTGATGTCGTGCCCGGCCACCGCGATGGTGTCGTGGCCGCGCACGGCATGGATCTGCCGCTTCATGGCATGGACGTCGGCGATGGAGGCGAAATCGAAGTACTTGCGCCAGACGAACGGGCGCAGGTCGTCGAGGAAGCGCGCGCCGAGGGCGAGGTCGCCGGCGATGGGCCGGGCCTTGATGTAGGCCGCCCGCTCCCAGTTCTGGCCGAGGGTCTCGTAGTAGAGATAGGCGGCGTTGAGCGACACGGCCGTCGGCGTCGAGCCCGGGTCCGGCCGCAGGCGGTAATCGACGCGGTGGACGTAGCCGTCCGCCGTGCGCTCCTGCAGGAGCTTGGCGATGCCCTGCGCCAGCTTGGTGAAGAACGGCGTCGGCGCGATCCCCTCCTTGAGGGGGGCGGCGGCGGAATCGAAGAACACCACGAGGTCGATATCGCTGGAGTAGTTGAGCTCGCCCGCGCCGTGCTTGCCGAGGGCCAGGATGACGAGCCCGGACCCGGCCTGGGCGTCGTTCGGATCGGCGGGCAGGAACCGCCCCGCCGCCATCGCTTCGGCCAGCACCGTGTCCGTGGCCGCCAGGACGGACGCATCGGCGAAATTGGACAGGGCGGCCGTCACCCGGTCGAGGCTCCAGAGCCCGCCGAGATCGGCGAGGGCCACGAGGAGGGCGTGCTCCGTGCGGTTCACCCGCAGGGCGCGGGCGACGGCGACGGGATCGCCCGCGCCGCCGGCGGCGCGCTGGCGCGCCACGAGATCGGCATGCGCGGCCTCGGGCGATTGCGACACCAGCGCGGCGAACCGCGCCGGATCGCGCGCCACGGCCTGCCACAGGAACGGCGATTGCTCCGCCAGGGCGAGGAGGAGCGCTCGCAGGGGCGCATCGAGCAGACCTTCGGGGAGGGCGTCCGCGATATCGCCGAGACGCCGGCCCGCGGCGTCCGGATCGACAAGGGGCGGGGCGCGGCGCAGGCGGTGGTGGAGGCTGCCCGACTCGGTCATGCACGGTCTCCCACGGCGAGAACCGGGAGGATTACCACGACGGCGAGGCCGGGGGCATGGTCCTCGAGCTCCAGACTGCCCTGGTGCAGGCGCACGATGGCCGCCACGAGGCTGAGGCCGAGGCCGAAACCGGGCCGCGAGCGGGCATCCTCGAGGCGGACGAACCGGTCGAGGACGCGCCCCCGCGCCGCCTCCGGGATTCCGGGCCCGCGATCGGCGACGACGAGGCGGATCGCAGCGCCCCTGCGCTCGGCCGTGACCCGGATGCCGCCGGCGTCCGGACGCTCGGCCCCGTACTTCACCGCGTTGTCGATGAGATTGGCGAGCGCCTGGCCGATGAGTTCGCGGCTGCCCACGAGCCACAGGCCGTCCTCGGCCACGACGTCGAGGGACAGGCCCGCCTCGGCGGCCACGGCCTCGTAGAGTTCGCCGACCTCGCGCGCCGTCGCGCCGACATCGAACGCCGCCATGAGTTCGCTGGTGGAGACTCCCTCCAGGCGGGCGATCATCAGAAGGGCGTTGAACACCCGGATCAGCCCGTCGCTCTCCTCGATCACCCCTTCCATGGCCAGCCGCAGTTCCTCGGCATCGCGGGCCGAGCGCACCGCCTCGTCGGCCCGGTTGCGCAGGCGGGTGAGGGGCGTCTTGAGATCGTGGGCGATGTTGTCGGAAACCTCGCGCAAACCCCGCATGAGTTCGCCGATGCGCTCCAGCATCTCGTTGAGGTTCTGGGCGAGGCGATCGAGTTCGTCGCCGTTGCCGGCCACGGCCAGCCGTCCCCCGAGATCACCGGCCATGATCCGCCGGGTCGTCTCCGTCATGGCATCGACGCGTTTCAGCACCCGGCTCGCCACGAACCATCCGCCGACGACACCGAGGAGGATCACGAGGATGAGGGAGGTGCCGAAGGTGCCGCCGATGACCGAGCGCAGGCGGTCGCGCTCTTCGACGTCGCGGCCGACGACGAGGCGAAAGCCGCCCGGCAACGTGAAGATCCGCATGATCGCGCGGTGATCGAGGCTGGACGAGCCGCCACGGGCGTAGGTGGCCTCGGTCTGTCCCGGCTCGGCGAGGAGTCCGGGCGGCAAGGCACCGACGTTGCCGACCACGTGCTCGCCGGCCGCCGTGGTCACGAGGTAGAGCGAGGCCCCCGGCTCGCCGGCCCGGCGCTCGACCACGGAGATCAGGCGCCGCAGGCCGCCGGACTTGTACTGCTCCGACAGGCCGTTGATTTCCGCCTCGATGGTGGAGACCATCTGGTCGTCGAGCACCCGGCCGGCGTTCCAGGCGACGTAGCCCAGGGCCAGGAACGCGAAGGTGGCAAAAACCAGGAGATAGGCGAAGGACAGCTTGAACGCCGTCGTGCGGAACAGGTTCTGAAGCTTGCCGTTGCCCCGCGCGGGCGACCATCGAGGAAGCCGAAGACGCGCACGCATCAGGCGCCGCGCGCCTCGTCGGCACGCAGGATGTAGCCCGCCCCCCGCACGGTGTGGATGATCGGCCCCGCGAAATCCTTGTCGACCTTGGCCCTCAAGCGCGACACGTGAACGTCGATGACATTGGTCTGCGGGTCGAAGTGGTAATCCCAGACGTGTTCGAGCAGCATCGTTCGCGTCACCACTTGGCCCGCATGGCGCATGAGATATTCGAGGAGCCGGAATTCACGCGGTTGCAGGGCGATCTCGTGCCCGCCCCGGGTGACGCGGTGCGACAGGCGATCGAGTTCGAGGTCCCCGACCCGGTAGGCCGTGGCCTCGGTGGTGCCGGCCGGCGCGGCGCGGCGACGGGCCAGGATCTCGGCCCGGGCGAGCAATTCCGAAAAGGCGTAGGGTTTGGCAAGGTAGTCGTCGGAGCCGGCACGCAAGCCCTTCACCCGGTCGTCGACCTGGCCGAGGGCCGAGAGGATCAGGACCGGCGTCGTCACCGCCTGCTCGCGCAGGGACCGGATCAGCGACAGGCCGTCGAGCTTGGGCAGCATCCGGTCGACGATGAGCATGTCGTAGTCGCCCTCGCGGGCCAATGCGTAGCCGTCGAGGCCATCGTGAGCCAGGTCGGGGACGTGACCGGCCTCGCGAAAGGCTTTTGCGAGGTAGGACGCCGCCTCGCGGTCGTCCTCGATGATGAGCAGGCGCATGGGGCCGAACGATACGGTTTCGCTTCGCGACGGGAAAGCCGTTCCCACTTTCCCCTCCCCTCTCCGACCATGCGGAGAGGATGCGGGGGCCGTCATGACCGGACGCTGGCCGGCAGATGACGGTTTGGTCATGGAGCGAGGCCCGAACACGAACAGGCCGCCCCGTGAGGGGCGGCCTGTTTCGGTGGGATCGTCTGGAGGGAATGATTTTGTGATGTGCTGTGCAGGTCTGGCGGCGACCGACTCTCCCGTGTCTTGAGACACAGTACCATGGGCGCTGGTGTGTTTAACGGCCGAGTTCGAGATGGGATCGGGTTCTGGGCACACCGCTCAAACCACCAGACCGGCGCAGCACATCGTTCGGCAAGTCGCAGCGAAGCGGAGATCCCCGCGCAGGCGGGGACCCAGGTC
>NZ_VRUZ01000080.1:0-18749 GCF_008039485.1 Methylobacterium sp. WL69
AGCGCCAGACCCTGATGGATCGCCGCTTGCGCCACCACGCGCAGGCCGCCTAACCTCTCACCCCAGATGGACCAGAGCCTCCGCTCCTGAACACCGCTGAATGTCCCAAATCATCTGACGACGGACAGTGATCCGAGACCGGCTCGATGCTGTCGGTATCGACCCCAACGGGTACTCAGGTCACAGTTTACGTGCTGGTTTCGCCACGAGTGCCGTTCAGGCAGGAGTATCGACCTTTAAGATTCGCGCACAGACGGGCCACGCGAGCGATGCCGTACTATCTCGCTACGTTCGCGATGGTGAGCTGTTCGTTGGAAATGCGGCAGGGGCATTGCTGTAAGGGTTGAAAATTGATTACTTCCACCCAGTCGCCAGCACTTCGGCCTGCCGAATGACAAGGTCCACGGCCACCTTTTGAAGATCAGGAGGATACCCGTATCGGGCGAGGAGCTTGCGGACCTCAATCCGCATCTTTGCTCGAACGCTCTCTTTTCGCGTCCAATCAATGGTGGCCGAGTTGCGGATCGTCTGAACCAGCAGCTGAGCCAGGACGCGAAGCTGGTCATGAGCCATCAATACCTTGGCCGAACCGTTCTCAGCGAGCGCGTCATAGAAGGCCAACTCCTCGGTGTTTAGGCCTAGCTCGGTGCTCCGAGCGTTCGCCGCACTGATGTCTCTGGCAAGGGCAATTAGCTCTTCGATTACCTGGACGCTGTCAACGGCACGATTGTGGTAGCGCCTCAGGGTTTCATCAAGCCGGTCGCTGAGCTTGTTGGCCTCAACAATGTTCGATCGAGACCGGGCTTTGATCTCGTCAGCAAGAAGGCGCCGTAGCGTCTCAACGGCGAGGTTTTTCTCCGTGGTCCGACCAACCTCGGCCAAAAACTCGTCGGAGAGGATCGCAAGGTCGGGCTCGTCGAGGCCAGCCGACTTGAACACATCGAGTATGCCATCCGCCATCACGGCGCGCGACAGCAACTGGCGGATTTCCTGCTCGATGCCCGCCTGCCCACGTCCCGAAGCGGACGTATACTTCATCAGGTTGACCCGAATGGCGGCGAGCAGGGCGATCTCGTCACGACGACTCGTAACGCGCTCGTCGCCCGCGCTCAGCGCATAGGCCACCTCTAGCTTGATAGCGGCTTCGACGAACTCCTCGCGCCGATCACTGGCTAGCACGTGTTCCAAGCATTGCTTAAGGATTGTTAGTCGCCCGGTAGGTCCAGCGGGGAAGAAATCACGCCACGGACTACCATCGAGGAGCGCCTGCGCACTCTCTAGCCGCATGAGGGTCTGGCGCACGGTCTCGTTGGGATCGAGGCGAACCTGATCGCGATCTCGCGCGGTGTATTGGGCGAGGGCTGCCCGTAGCTCTGCGCCGATCCCGAGATAATCGACGATCAGTCCGCCCGGCTTGTCACCCCAAACCCTGTTAACACGGGCGATAGCCTGCATCAGCCCATGCCCGCGCATAGGCTTATCGATGTAGAGAGTGTGCAAGGAGGGCGCGTCGAACCCCGTGAGCCACATGTCGCGGACGATGACTAAATCGAAACCCGAGTTCGGTTTCTTGAAACGCTCAGCGAGCTTCTCTAGACGCTTTTTGGAACGCAGGTGCGATTGCAGCGGTAAAGGGTCAGCATTTCCGTTTCCGGTAATGACAACCTTCAGCATACCGGCCGCGTCATCTCGCGGATCAGCGCAAATCCAGTCCGGCCTTAGCGCGGCGACATGGTCGTACAGTTCAACAGCGACCCTACGGCTGATCGTGACGATCATGCCCTTGCCGCCCGCCATCGCCTCCCTACGACTATTGAAGTGTTCAACAATGTCGGCAGCGACTTGGGCAATACGATCGGGAGAACCAACGATCTCCTCGAACCGGGTCAGGTTGCTCTTACCGCGCTCGATCGCGGCGTCGTCACCCTCAGTCAGTTCCTCGGCAAGCGCGTCTAGCTCGGCCCGTTCCTCATCGGTTAGATTAAGCCGGAGTCTCGCCAGCCGGGCAGTGTAGTGGATCGGGACGGTCGCCCGGTCGGCAACGGCCTGCGTCATGTCGTAAGTGTCGATCACTTCGCCAAAAACGCCGATCGTGCTGCGGTCCTTGGCGTCGATCGGTGTCCCTGTAAACCCCACGAAAGTAGCGTTCGGCAGCGCCTGCCGAAGATACTCTGCGAAGCCGACCTGCTCATGAACGCCATCGTCAGCAATCAGGAAGCGTTTTTTGAACCCATACTGACTCCGATGCGCCTCGTCGGCGATCACAACCACGTTGCTGCGTGGGGTGAGTAGCTCGTGCTGACCCTCTTCGCCGCGAAATTTCTGGATAGCGGTAAATACGAGCCCACCGATGTCTACGGTCAATAGACGGCGCATCTCGGCGGCGCTGTCCGCCTGTGTTGGTGTGCCTCGCAGAGCGGAGATATGGGCGTTGAACGTGCCAGACAGTTGATCGTCAAGATCGTTTCGATCCGTGACAACCACGATCGTCGGGTTCTTGAGCGCCTTGGCAAGCTGAAGCTGGCGCACGAAGAAAAGCATGGTGAGCGATTTGCCCGACCCCTGAGTGTGCCAGACCACGCCCCCTCGCCGCTGCCCCCCTGTCCCTGCTGCGTCGACCGTGGACGCAAGCGCCTTCTGCACGGCGTGAAACTGATGGTAGCCGGCCAGCTTCTTGGATTTGACCACACCGTCGACCACTTCGAAGGCGATGTAATCGACGAGGAGGTCCAAGAATCGCTCGGGTGCGAACACGCCTCGGATCACCACTTCAAGCTCTGAGCGGCCGGTGTCGTCGAGGGTTGACCCGTCGATGGTGCGCCAGGGAGCAAACCGGTCGAGACCGGCCGTCAGCGAGCCGATCCGTGCTTGAACGCCGTCGCTTATAACTAGCACCTGGTTGAAGCGCATTAACTCGGGAGCTTTTTCACGATAGTTCTGTAGCTGGGTGTGAGCTCGTTGCAGGGTCGCGTGCGCGTCGGTAGGGCTCTTCAGCTCCAGCAGTGCGAGCGGCAGACCGTTGACGAAGGCGACCACGTCGGCTCGGACGGTGTCACGTTCGCCTTGAACGATGAACTGGTTGGCGACGAGCAGACGGTTGGCGGCGGGATTTGCTCGATCAAGTAGGCGCAGGCCGATGGTGCGCGTTTGTCCATCCTCGTTCACATCGACCGGAACCCCGGAGGACAGCAACGGATGGAAGGCTCGGTTGTTTTCGACGAGGTCTTGACTTGGCGTCGCCAGCACAGTGCGGACAGCCACATCTATCATGGTTGGTGTCGCATCAGGGTTTAGCGTCGCTAGGGCGCTTCGCAATTCAGGCTCAAGCACAGCCTGCCGATAGCTAATTCGCGCGCCCATCGGACCGTCCGGGGCGAGGTAGTCGCCTGCGACCGTGCGCCAGCCGATCAGCTCAAACCATGATAAGGCCGCCAGTTCAACCGTCTCCTCACGGAAACCCGAAACGCTGGGCTCGGCAATGGTGAGGTACTGGTCCGTCATGCGGCTGCCTCTCGATCGAAAGCGGCGGCCTCCTGCTCTGACTCCCATTCGAGCCGCGCGGCTTCGTACTGGGTGGTGTCTAGCTCGAAGAGGACACGGCTCGGCTGAAACGTAGAGCCCGCGATCTCGATGTCGCCGTACTCGTCATCCAGCGATACGTTGAACAGCTCGAAGTCGTCATAGCTGCTAACTGTGACTTCAGGCAACATTCCTGCGGCTCTGGTCCAAGCTACGTCAAATAAGAAACTGATCAGTGTGTCACAGAGGCCGCCAAGCATTCTCGCGTGCTGGCGCTGAAGCGTGCTCCAGTCCAGCGAGCCGCCGTGGCGCATGCCGGGGATATTGCTGAGTTCGGCTAGCGCCCCGATAGTTCCGTTGATGCTTCCGACTAGCTTCTTGATCGCTTTGTCAACGCGCTCAGCATCCGGGTGATCCTTGAGCGTAAAATCGAGCGCCTCAAAGACGCGCCGATTTCGGGTCGAGAACTCATCACCGTCCGAAAAGGCAAGTCCGAGCTGAGGAGCTATGGTCAGCTGCGTAGCTTCGAACAACGCCCTAACCCGTTCAAGGCAACGGTCAGGCTCGCGAGTAATCGTCGCTTCCAACGCCTCAACGTGAACCCTAAGACGAGCCGCTCGATCTGGGTGATTCTCCATCAAGGAGTGGAGCATTTGAAGCCTGTAGGACAACATTATGCAGCTGCGATCCGATCCATGGCGTCCGCGATGCGTAGCTCACCAGAGATAAGTTTGGGTAGAAGCGTGTCGCGGAGGGAGGCTAGGGTCTGCGCGTGCGATCTGGCGAGCGCAACACGCTCGTTGATGACGCCAAACGGCCGGAACAAGCCCTCATGCGCCCTTGTCGGTGGGATGGGTATCTTAATGGCATCGAGTGCGTCGGTGGGTAAAACGCCTGTGCCATGGCCGGCAGCGCGCACCTTAGCCCGCAACAGAAGTTGTTGGTCGAGAACGGCGTAAAGCAAATAGCTCTCGTCCAGTTTCGCAGGCACCAGCGCCTTAACATCCTGATTAAAACTCACGTCGCATCGAGCCTGTGAGACCCGCACGCCCTGATGAAGGCCCATACCCCGCACCATTACCAATATCGAACCAGCAGGCGCTATGCGCGTGCCGTTGCCGATAGCGGCCGGCGTGACAGAGTCTGGAGTTTCGCTCACATGCGAACTAACCATCGAGCGCGGGGTAACCCATGGGATGTTACCCCCCCAATAGGCCAGCTCGCTCTTGTTCGGCGTTCCACCAGACAAAATACAAACCTGCTCCCGCAATGGGCTTAAGCCCCACCCGATTGGGAGTCCTTCCTCATCGAAGCTGTCCGGGAACAGGGCCTCAAGGTCGCTTGACAACCCGGTCTTCTCGCCTTTGACTTTGGCACGAATAGGGTCGAAGTCGATGAACCAACTTCGAAAGAGTGCTCGCGCCAGCGTTTCGAGCGTTTCAGCCATGCGGCAATTCAATTCGATTTTCTCGTCGAGAGCGCCCAGCAGTTCCGCGATGCGCGTTTGCTGTTGAACGTCGGGCGCTGCTACCTTCCAAGCGCGCAGAAGCCCCATGTTAATATGCGGAACACCCGTTTGAATGGTGGCCCCGTCGAGGAAGTTAAGAAACGCTGTCGAGCGTAGAAGATAGTATACAAACAGCGGATCTGATTTTTGTACCCGCACTCCCATCTGGCTCTGTGAAACTACATATCTAGTTGAGGGCTCGCTCGGAACGATGGAAACTTGCCCCATCGTACCCCTTTGAGTGACAATAATATTGCCAGCTTCGACCTGATTGGATGCTAGCCGAGCAGCTTTCTCGGCGCCAACATATACGAACGGCCCGGCGATGTACCTTCCGGCTTGCTCCATATTGCTGCCACGGATTACTGGAATTCCTATTGTAGTATAGTCGGCCTGGGTCAAGTTAGAGCCGAATGGCCCGCCAATGATGTTCTCTCGTCCGCCGATGAGTTCGGCAAAAGTTTGAACGCCCCACTCACCAGCCATGACCAACTCCGGCCAGCACCTGCCGGATGCGCTCGTCCAGGCGCGCACCTTCCACCATCTGCGCCCTTAGCGTTGCGTTCAGTCGCGCCATACGCTCCTCAAACGGCTCGTCGTCAGCTTCCGCCGCAGCTGTTCCGACATAGCGGCCGGGTGTCAGCGCGTAGTCCTGTGTAGCGATCTCGGCCGTTGTCGCCGTTTTGCTGAACCCTGCCTCATCAGCATAGCCACCGCCCGTCTCCCGCCAGGAATGATAGGCACTCGTGACTCTGGCGATGTTCGCTTCGGTCAGCACCTTTAGCGTCCGACTCTCCATTGTGCCGAGCCCGCGCGCGTCGATAAACAATGTCTCTCGACGGCGGTTGCGCAGCTTCAAATCGCGCACGAGCCCGTTCGACTTGTCGCGCGCCAGGAACCACAGACAGACAGGAATTTGCGTTGTCGCAAACAATTGGCCCGGCAGGCTAACGATGCAGTCCACGAGGTCTGCATCGACGATATTCTTTCTGATTTCGCCCTCGCCTAACTGCTGGCTGGAGAGCGACCCGTTTGCCAACACAAACCCTGCCACGCCGTGCGGGGCAAGGTGGTGGATGAAGTGCTGCACCCAGGCGAAGTTGGCGTTGCTGGCCGGAGGGACACCATAGGTCCAGCGGTCTCCGGTCCTGAGTCGTTCTCCGCCCCAGTCGCTGTCGTTGAAGGGCGGGTTGGCCAGCACGAAATCGGCTTTCAGGCCAGGGTGGAGGTCTTCGTGGAAGCTGTCGGCCCATTTAGAGCCGAGATTCGCCTCGATGCCCCGGATCGATAGGTTCATCTTGGCGAGCCGCCATGTGGTCGGGTTCGACTCCTGGCCAAAGATCGAGACGTCGTTGTGCTTGCCGTTATGCGCCTCGACGAAATGCTCCGACTGTACGAACATCCCGCCCGAGCCGCAGCAAGGGTCATAGACCCGCCCCTTGAACGGCTGAATCATCGCGACGAGCAATTGGACGACGCAGCCGGCCGTGTAGAACTGCCCTCCGCGCTTGCCTTCGGCGATGGCAAACTGGCCAAGGAAGTACTCGTAGACGCGGCCAAGCACGTCTTGTCCGCCGTGCTCGTCCTTAAAGGTCAGGTTGGTGAACAGTGCAATCACCTCGCCGAGCTTTGTCTGGTCCAGCTCGGGGCGAGCGTAGTTCTTAGTCAGTACGCCCTTGAGGCTCGAGTTTTCGGCCTCCAAGTCGATCATGGCGCGATCGATCAATGCGCCGATTGTCGGCTCAGTGCTTGTGGCGTGCGCCTTTAGGAATCCCCACCGGGCGTTCTCGGGAACCCAGAAGACGTTGTCGCCAACATAGAGGTCACGTTCGTCCACGAGATCGACCTCCTCGGGATCGATCAGGGCTCGAACTCGCCGCTCCTCAAAACGGTCCGAGATGTATTTCAGAAATATCAGGCCGAGTGCAACATGTTTATACTCGGCAGCATCCATATTGCCACGCAATTTATCGGCTGCAGCCCACAGCGTTGTGCTAAAGTCCGACGTTGATTTGACCGGTTCTGACCCGGTCTTCTTTGTTCCCGGCTTCCGTCCCCGTGCCACGCTTGCTTCCTCGACCAAAAATTATCCACGTTCAAGGGCAATGTGCCTTAAGGGAGCGTCCATAGCTGCAACGACTAAGGCCAGCCGAGGCGATTTTTGTGTGGTGATACCGCACGGCCACGGCAACATAAGGACCCGGTGATATGCCAAGCAACGCCCTGATGGGCCAATCGGCTGTTAGGAGCTCGGTTTGTGCATCGATGCGCTCGCCACGTTACACCACAAGATTCGACGAGCTGCCCTCGATCCTCGCCGCGCAGCGACCCTCAGAGAACATTCCGCCTGCTCAGCGGCTCCTGGGGGGGGTTGTATAGCTTGGCGAATTAGAGGCATAGGGCCCATTTTTGACTAGTGTAGAATTAACTTCACTATGCTTTGAGAGTGCATCGATCCGCCACGGTGAATCCTGAGGACGTGGGGAAATGAGCGCAGGAACGTCGCTGCTCGGCGCCGAAAATTGGTGGAAAAATTGCTGGCGGAATCAACCAAACTGGTCGAGCTGCCTCATTCCGATAGGACTCGCGGCCGGTGCTTAGCCGCCAACGCCTCGGACTGAACCACGACGATTTCCAGAATCTCATCGATAAGGGCGTCGGCAGCTGAGTTCAGACGGTCCAAAAGAACGGATCGTGGGGAGGGTTGACCCGGTTCGGCTACTCCCAAAAGCCAATCCGGGGTTGTCCGTAACGCCCCAGCGATGCGCACCAGCGTCGCAAGGTCCGGCTCCCTAATGCCGTTCACGTAATGTGAGTAACGCCTTTCCGAGAGGCCAGCGCGCCGCGCAGCCTCCGCATGTGCGATCCCGAGTTCTTCCGCCCGAGCGCGCAGACGTATCGCAAAAATCTCCATCGGAACGATTTGTTCCGAGTCATCACTTCACCATAGGTACATTTTGTGCCTAAGGTACCCTACATTATGGACTTCATAAGGCCGATCGATGCATCGCAAGCGCAATTTTCCCCGAGTTATTAGCGTGCTCGGCTTGATGTATTGTGCTTTAATTATCGCATCTTGTGCTCCCGAAACGCCAGAAAGCAGGAGAGCAGAAACATGCTCCCCTCGTTCTGATCCTCAGCGCCCATCTATCGGTGAAATTGGAGCGTATCTCACTTCTCAGGAGTTCGTTGCCACCCGCTTGCGTGCACCTGGTAAGGCTGAATGGCCATCCTCAATGCTTGAACCTGGGATTAAAACGCTCCACCGAACCGGATGTACTTTCTACGTAGACTCTTTCGTTGATGCCCAGAACGGGTTCGGGGCTCAAACTCGAAGTCGGTACCAAATGGTCCTTGAGTTTCATCCAGAGCAAAACTCTTGGTCTATGTCAGAATATTCCGTGCATTAAGCATCGTTTGCAGAAGGGCGAGCTGCCGGACGTTTATCGGAGGCGGCTTCAAGCTCCTGGAAAGCTACCCTGAACCGCGCACTCGGAAAGCCTGCCGAATTTGCTCGGGCTAGACAGCGATCATACGAACTTCGGCATGAACCCATTCATTGTGCCGAGGAGGCGTCGCCACACAAAGGAGTTTCAATCCTTAGCCCCTCTCAGGCCTTTGATCACCGGTTCGATCAGTCTTGGCAGCGATGCGATCATCTCTTCCCTAGGGTCAGAACCCTGGTACAATTCGTTGTGAGCTTCAGAGAGTGGGCTTGGCGCAAACCCTTGGAAATCCAAAACTCGCGGAATTTGGCGGAGCCTCCCTCCGTCTCCGCCATTTACGACAACCCCTCATAACTGATTGTTTTGACTGGGTTTTCGGTTGTAACAAAAATGCATTTGTCCTCGATTTGTCCCCGCAAAAATTGCCTGTGGAAAGCCATTGGCGACGGAGCGAAGGATGCCTGGCCCACTGCGGCGGTCCGATAGCTGATCGTGCGGCGACGTGATCAGGGGTCTCAGGTCGCTTAGACCTTCGGAAGCGCCGCAAGAAGCTCCGGCAGGATCACCTCCATCCGGACGCCGAGCAGCACCCTCTTCCTTTTCAACTCGATCACGACACCGGCAAGCATCGGCACGGGTATCTCGCCGCCGAAGAACACGTTCAGGTCGACCGGACGCCCGGCATCCACGACGGCCCCGCCGCTCATCCCCTTGGGCGCGGTGGAGTTGACGACATTGCCCTCGTCGTCGCGCGAGCGCTTGGCGTATGTCATGAAGATGTGATGGTCGCCGTCGCCTGGAAGCTTCGCGGCGATCTCGGGATCGACCTTGTGGATGTCGCTGTATGTGAAGAGCCGCGCCTTCACCGACCGCTTCTCGGGGTTGTACGTTCGGTTCTTCGAGTTGGGGCAGCCAAGCGCCGAGTAGTAGCGACCTCGTTCCGTCCGCGCGGATATCGACATCTCATCCATTCCGACGAAGCGGCCCCTCACCTTGGCGACGAGGTCTTCCGCCGGGAAATGGAAGGCGAAGTCGTAGTGATCCCGGGCGCGGCCATGAGGCGCTGCGGTCGCCGAGAACCCGCCTTCGAGCTTCTCAAGGCCATCCCCGACGCCAAGCTAGAGCGTCGTAGATTGACTCTCGTCGATCACGTGCGCTGCCGTCAGCAGGGCCTTATGGCCCCTCAGGTCGAGCAGGACGGCCGAACTGATGTGGACCGGCCGACCATTCTCCTTGCTGCCATAGATCGGCACCACCGTCTCGCGGAAGCGTGCCTGCGCCCTGTCGACGAGAGTGTTCGCGACCTCTCGCAGGCGTGCCAGCATCTCGGGCGTGATAAGGTCGTTCGCTTGAACCATGCATCCTCCGACGCCTGCGCATCGCCATGGTGGCGACTATGGCGACGCGCCGGGGGCTAGCCGAGGCAAGGTCGTTAAGACCTCCACTCCCCACGGGGTACGGAATAGCCGAGATCCCGCATTGCCCCCATCCCCTCCAGGGGGATCGGACACTGACATGGAACACGCCTCCCACCCCGACATCGTCAAGCGCCTGAAGCGTGCCTACGGTCATCTCGCCGGTGTCATTGCCATGATCGAGGAAGGGCGAGCCTGCGTGGACCTCGCCCAGCAACTCCATGCTGTCGAGAGCGCAATCACCAACGCCAAGCGCGTCCTGATCCAGGACCACATGGAGCACTGCCTCGGGCACGGGATGGAAAACGGCGCCAAGGGGGCAACCGAGGCCTTGGCCGAGTTCAAGGCCCTGGCGAAGTACCTTTAAGGATCCGATGCCGAGCGTCCTCGACCATCGCACCTATCGCCATCTGTTCGCGGCCCAGGTTATCGCCTTGATCGGCACGGGCCTGCTCACGGTCGCCCTCGGGCTTCTGGCATTCCGGACGCGGGTGATCGCGCAGGCACGGTCTTGGGCACGGCGCTGGCCATCAAGATGGTGGCCTACGTCCTCGTCGCCCCAGTGGCCCAGGCCTTCACGGGTCGGTTGCCACGACGCGCATTCCTGGTGGGCACGGACCTCGTCCGCGCCGCTATCGCTTTGACGCTGCCCGTCGTCGATCAGGTCTGGCAGGTCTACGCCCTGATCTTCCTCCTGCAATCAGCTTCGGCGGCGTTCACCCCGGCCTTCCAGGCCACCATTCCGGACATCCTACCGGACGAACGCGACTACACCCACGCCCTTTCGCTCTCGCGCCTCGCCAACGACCTGGAGAAATTGCTCAGCCCGACGCTGGCGGTCCTTCTCCCGACGGTCGTGCCCTACAACGCGCTGTTCGGCGGTACGGTCGTCGGCTTCCTGTGCTCGGCGGCATTGGTGGTGTCCGTGACCTTGCCGACCGCCACCCGATCCGACCGGCAAGGCGGCATCTACGACCGGACGACGCGCGGCCTTCGGATCTACCTCGCGACGCCGCGCCTGCGCGGGTTGCTCGCCCTGAACCTCGCGGTCGCAGCGGCCGGCGCCATGGTCATCGTCAACCGGAGTGAGCGATCCGTCTTTCCAGGTGTTTCCGGCCGGCCATAACCCCTCGTGCATTGCACTTGGTCCGTTGACGGGCACCTTCACCGCCACGCCGACTTATCGGGTGGTGATCAAAGTCCTCGTTGCGTAGCAGGCTACTTCCTGGAAGCCGCTAGCTGAGGACGCGTTGCAATGCGGTATTGAAGCCCATGAATTGCACGGTGCGGCGGCGGTAGCACTGGAAGACACGGACGCGGCCGGCCTCGAGGGCGCTGCCGGGAACCCCGAATTCGAAGCCGCCGTAGAGGGCTTGAGGCGTTCCAAGGTGGGCTGCGATGTCCGAGCGGGCGAGGCGCGCCGAGATACAGGCCTGAGGCCGGCCCATGGTGTCGTCCCAAAGGGCGAAGGTGCACAGGACGTCGCCGAGCCCCCGCGCGAAGGCCCACCCGCGGCATTCCACGAGTCCGCCAAACTCGGCCGTAGTCGCCCGTACGGCGCGTTCGATGGTTGGCGTTCGCTTAAGTTGCTTGATGAAGTGGCGGCGAAAGGCGGGCGGCACAGCGCGGTCATGGCGATAGCGGCCCGGACCCGCGACGATCTCGATGTAGAGGGGAACGGCAGCGCGATGCACCCGGCCGCCCGTTGACACAGCTATGGCGTATCGGCCCGGATCCAGGCCGGTTAGGGCGGCGACGAGGCGGAAAGTGCCGTCCGCCGCCGGCGCTGGGGCGATGGGCGCCCGCCATGCGGTTCCGTCCTCCCGTTCGAGCCGGAGGCACGGCATGGCGTCGGGCGCATCTTCGCTTTCGATCCGCGCCGCGAAAGTCCACAGGTCGTCCGGCGTCGCTAACAGAACGCCGCCCGCATCGGGCAAATTCTGCCGGAGGTCGCGAAATCCTGGGCCGAGGACGGCCGAAGTCGGACTCGCCTCGCGGGCGAACCGGACGAGGGTCCCGCCCGTCTCGCCGGCGGCGACGATCTGGAACAGGCCTTGGGCCACGAGGAGGCCGTTGCACCCGGCCTGGACGAGGTCGACGGCGTGCGGGCCGGGGGCGAGGCCGGCGACATCAACGAGCCCTGAGAATCCTGCACGAACCGCCCCTGGATCACCGAGGCTGTCGGCCACGTCCGGCCGTTCCTCCCTCTGCAGGACGGCGTAGGCCGTGCGCGCCGCTCCCGTGAACCGCAGGTAGGTCCGCTCGGCTGCCGGGGTGTCGAGGCGGTGCAGCCAGCCCTTCACCGAGAGATGGCGCAGGACGAGGTCGTGCCCGCTCGGGTGTGCGATCTCCCGGTCGTCAAGGCGCAGGCCGTCGCGGGCGAAGGCCAAGGTCGTGTGGGTCACGGGCAGGACCGTCGTTGATAGGGTTCGGTCCGGTTCGAGTAGGGTGTCGAGGAGAGGGGCCGCCGGCCGGGTGTGCGAGGCCGCGCCGAGAGCGCCGGCATCGGTCCCGTCCCAGTGGATGTCGCGCAGGACCCAGGACGGCGCGTTCACCCGCAGGCCAAGTTCGGCCAGGGTCAAGTCGCAGG
Organism: Methylobacterium sp. WL69; assembly: GCF_008039485.1. NCBI lineage: Bacteria > Pseudomonadati > Pseudomonadota > Alphaproteobacteria > Hyphomicrobiales > Methylobacteriaceae > Methylobacterium > Methylobacterium sp. WL69. Next base: position 12,478 of record NZ_VRUZ01000080.1, read on the forward strand.
TGACGCGCAGACGATCCGGAACCCGGTCGTGCGGGCATGGGTGGGCGGCCATGAGCCGTTCATAGAGGCTCCGCACTGCATCAAGATGGCCCGCCACGGTGATGAAGCGCTTGGCCGCCACTGCCGTGCGCATCCGTGCCAGTCGCTCCGGATCGAAGTAGAGATCGAGAAGGCGGCTCCGCACCGTGCCGGGATCGTGGGGCGGCACGAGGAAGCCGTCGACACCATCGGTCACCCGCTCGCCTAGCGCCCCCATGGCGGTGGCCACGGGCACAAGTCCGGCCTGCCACGCTTCCGTTAGGGCAATGACGTAGGTCTCGGGCCAGGTCGAAAGGTGGAGGGAGACGTCACAGCCCGCCAGCAGGGCGTGGATGGCGTGCGGCTCGTAGGCACCCATGAGGGTGACCCGGTTGGGCGAGAGTCCGCGCAGGCGCCCGGCATGGTGCTCGTCGATCCGGCCGAACACTTTGAAGTGGATACGGTAATCCTCGCAGATCCGCATGAGTTCGATGATGTCGCTGCCACCTTTGTGCCCGGCGAAATTGCCGAGCATGGCGACGGTGAGCTGGGGGCCGTCATCGCGTTCGAGCCGCGGCGTCTGCGTGGCGGGCGTGATTCCGCTGGGGCCGGCTTCGACCGGGACCAGCATCGCGATCTCAACGATGCGGTCGGCCGGGATCTCCGGATAGAAAGCCCGCAGATACGCCCCCGTGCCCGTCGTGCTGGTGACGAAGGCATCAACGCCCCGCACCACGAGGGAGACGAACCCGTCGCGGCGCGCCTTTGCACCCGGCGGGAAGTTGCTGGCGGCGATGAGGCAAGCGTCGCACTGGTCGCGCCCGCGCGCCACCACATCGCAGAAGCGGCCGGCATGGTCGAGCAACAACCAGCGCTCGCAGATGAGGTAATGATCGTGGAGATGGTAGACTACCGGTACGCCGCAGGCACGCGCGATCAGCGGCAGGCTGAGGGGTAGGTGGAGCAAGTGGTGTATGTGGACGAGGTCCACCCGTTGCTCGAACAGGATGCGCTCGAAGACGCTCTCGATATGGGGATCGGTGAGTTTCGGAAGTCCGATCTCGCCGCATGCCGTCGTCTCGTCGACGCCTCGCCCTTCGAGGCGTAGGGACAACCGCCCGTCTTGGATGACAGGAAACAGGAACAGAATCTCGTAGTCGGGCGCCAAGCCGACCAGCGCCTCCTGGTAGATCTCGACGCCACCGCCACTTCGGTATCCAGTTCGGTTGTGGCTCAGCATCAGCACCGTGCGTTTCGCCGGGCGCCGGACGGGCACGAGCCGCCGGTGAAGGCTGGCGGCCGCCCTGAGGATCTCGGCGACGCGGTGGTCATAGAGGTGTTCGGCCTGGGTGCGGGTCCGGGCGGCGCGAGCGGCGGCAATCCGCGCCTCAGGGCGGCTCAACATCTCGGCGATGGTACGCGCCCCCACCGCGTCGTCCGCGCACACGGCGATCTCGGACTCCGGCTCATAATAGTTTCGAATCTCAGGCTGGGGCGAAACGACGACCTGGAACCCGCCGGCCAGAGCCGTTTCGAACAGGCGGGGCGGCGGCGTCGAGCCCTGGGCCTGGGAGGCATCGGAAGCCGAGAACACCCGCGGCAGGGTGAGAACAACGCGGCTGCGGTTGGCCAGACGGGCGAAGTCGCGGTTGCCGCAGCGCCAGTCGGTGACGAGCCCCGGATCACGAAGAGCCGGGGGCCCGATATAGGTGTTCCACGGCAGGGCGAGCTTGACTTTGAGGTCGCGCGGCAGGTGCCCGAGGATAGCGTTGAGGCTCTCGACGCGGTTCGGCCACGCCGTGCCAATGAACAGCAGATCGTAGAGATAGTCCCGGTCGTGGTCGAGCACGGGAAGGTCCTGGAAGAGGCTCGCCGCGGCGAGCGGCAGGTGCCGCGCCCGGCCCCCGTAGGCCGCGACGCTGGCCCTGTCATTGGTGAAGACGAGATTGAAGCCCGTGGAGCAGCGGACATTGTCGGTGAGTTCGTAGGGATCTTCCGTGGTCCAGAGGATGCTGAGCCGGGCCAGGGCGGCGAGGCGCCCGAGCACGGGGGCGTGCTTTCGCGCGCCGCCGAAGGCGAACAGGGTGTCGAATCCCTCGCTTGTGAAGGTTGCCAGGGCGTCGGCGTGCCCGGCCAAGTGCACGCGCGCCACCCGCGGATGCCGCCGCAGGGCATCGGCGATGGCGAGCACGATGTAATGGTTGTGCGTGCCCGGCTCCGTGTCGAGGAGCAGGATGGAGAAATCGGCCATGGGGTTCGTATTTCGTCGTCAGCGCCGGGCGGTGGCGAAGCGTGGCCGCTCCGGAGCGTCGGACAGCCCGCCGAGGGCGATCGTGCTGCGGCACAGGTCGAGGATCCGGGCGGCGCGCTCGGTATAGGTATGCTCGCGCAGGGCGCGGTTTTGCGCCCGCGCGGCGATGGCCTGGATCGCGGCCGGATCGTCCAGGGCCTGCTCGATGGCGCGGGCGATATCCGCGACCCCGTCGACGAGCAGGATCTCACGGCCCGGCTCGAAGGCGTCGCAGATTTCCAGCCCCGTGGCGAAGAACAGCTGTGCCGAGCCCGCCAGGGCGACCTCGAAGGTGCGCGGCCCGGGCGTCGCTGGCGGCAGGGCGAAGCGGCGGTTGGCAATGTCGAGGTCGCGGCCGATGTTCAGGGTCAGGCGTGCGTCGGCGGCGTGGTCGGTCATCTCGGCCGGGGTGAGGCGCCGGTTGGTGGCGCAGCGGATGTCGGAGGGCCAGTCGGTGCCGAGGATCGCCACGGGATGGCGCGACAGCACGGCATCCGCCCGTCGGATCAGCGCGACGCGGTTGGGGTAGGCGACGCCGCAGAAGAACACCACGGTTTCTCGCCCGGCGACGGGCACGAGATCGCGAAAATGCCGGGCCCGCGAGGCGGCCAGGGGCAGGTGGTGGACGTTGCCGTGCCGGTAGTGATGCACGGCCCATGAATCGTTCGAGAAGATGATGTCCGCCGTGAGCTCGGCCTTGAACGAGTAATCGAACTCGTAGGGATCATCGTGCAGCCAGTAGGCCAGCTCGGCTCCGATACTGTCGACCGCGCGGCGAAGACCGCGTAGATCAGACGCATCAGGCACGATACTGCCGACGGCGACGACGAGATCGGGACGGAGCTGGCGGATCGCCGCCGGTGCGAGCTCCAGTGGTACCATGGTGACGCGGTCCGCACCGAGGATCTCGACGAAAGCTTCCGCGAGGCAGGGGCGTATCGAAGAATTTGTATTCAGCGCGTCAGTAAAAGTACTCGTTACGAGCACCTTGGGCCGACCAACCCCTCGGCCTGTACGAAAAATCATCTTGGAGCTCGAGCTGTACACCGGCGCCTGACGGTTTGACTTTGTGAAGCTGTGAATAATAAGTCCGAAGCCATCGGTTGTCCATGCAAACACGAAAGAAGCCGTGACTAGGGAACAAGTGGCAACGTCTTTTGCGACGATTAGGCAAACGATACAGGATAGGCAGGCACAATCCGGTGACGTCACACCGGAGGCCGGTCCTGTCCGCTGCGGGATGGACCCGCGCGTGCTCCATCCCTTCCGACCGCTCCTCGCCGGCTCGGTCCTCGTCGCCGGTGCCGCGAACGACAGCCTGCTCGCGTCCCTGCGCGACACGGCGCGGAGCGTGGCCGTCGCGGACGATGCGGCGCCGCAGGCGGCCCGCTTCGACACCGTGGTTCTGGCCGATCCGCCGGCCGCGGCCTGGATGACCCAGGGCGAGCAGGGGGCCGACCGCCTGACGCAGGTCCTGGCCTGGGCCTGCGCGAGCCTTCGCCCTGGCGGACGGTTGATCGTGGTGGTCGAAAACGCCCTGAGCCTGCGCCACTTCGCGGGCCATCCCGAAACGGCGTCCGCCCCCGGCCTGTTCAGCCTCGAGGATCGGGCACGGCCCGACGGCTTCGTGCTCCCCACGCGCCGGGATCTGCGGGACCGGCTCGCCTGCCTCGGTCTCGGTGAGCAGGCCTGGTGGTTTCCGTTTCCCGATCACCGCCTCGCCCTGAGCCTCCTCGCCGAGGGGGGACTCGTGGTGGGCGACGACTTCGATCCGAGCGTGCTCGCCGCCGCCGCGGCGGCGTTCGATCCGGACGGCCCCGGCGAGGGCCGGTTCTCGCTCCCGCGCGCCTGGGCGGGCGTATCCCGAGCTGGCCTCGTGGGTGACCTCGCCCCCGCCTTTGCCGTGGCGGCCTCGGCGGCCGCCCTCCCGCCGGACCCGCGCCTCGCCCTGCATTTCGGCCATCGCCGCCGGCCGGCCTTCGACAAGGTCGTCGGCTTCGTGCGAGAGACGGACGCGATCCGCGTGACGCGCACGCCGCTCCATCCCGACCTGCCGCGCGCCGTGGACGGCGTGGTCAACCGGTTTCCGGACGAGGCCTTCGTCCCCGGAGCGCCGTGGCAGGTGGGGTTGCACGCGTTGCTCGCCCGGGACGGCTGGACATTGGCCGAAATCGTGGCTTGGGCGGCGGTCTGGCGGGATGCCGTGCGCGCGCTTTACATGGATGGCGGGTCCCTGACGCCCGATACGCCGCTTCCCGGCGGCGCCATCGACGCGATCCCGCGCAATCTCATGCACCGGAACGGCTTTCCCGTCTTCATCGACGCGGAATGGGAGATCGATGCCCTCGACTTCGGCCATTTGCTGGTGCGGGGGCTCGTCAACGCGTTCACCGACGTCCCGTCCTGCGGTGCGCCCGGACCCGGCATCGTGCCGACCCTCCTCGACCTCGTCCATGCCGTGGCCGAAGGCCTGGGCACGCCCCTCGACCCGGCGACCCTGGACGCGGCGCTCGCGCGCGAGGACCGGTTCCAGACGATCGTGAGCGCGGTCAAGACCCGTCGGGACCGCGCCTGGCTCGCGGCCGCGCGGCTCGTCCTCCGCACCGCGCCTGCCGATCCCCGCGCCGAGGCGGATCAGGCGGCGGACCAGGCGATCGCGCGCCTGCACGCCGAGGCTACGGCACTCAGGGCAGAGGGCGACCGCCGGGTGGCCGCCGTAACCGAGGATCTGGAGGAAGCCCGCCGCAGGACCGACCGCGTCATCCGCTACGCGGCGGACCTCGACCGGGAGCGAGGCCGGTTGGCGCGGGACCTTGCGGAATCCCGCGCGTTGCTCGTACGGCACAGGGTGGCCTTCGGCGACACGATCCGCGCGAAGCTGGCCGCTGGCCTCGGCCGTTTCGCACCTCGTCGGGACGGCGCCAAGCGATGACCCATCCCTATCTCGCTTTGCCCGACCGGGCGTTCTGGTCACGCGCCTTCATGGACAGGACACCCCGCGACATCGCCGATCCGGGCGCCGGGCCGCTGATCCGGGACGGCGCGGCCATCATGTCCGTGGGCAGTTGCTTCGCCGCCAACCTCGTGCCGTTCCTGGAGCGCGCCGGCCTGCGCTACCTCCGCACCGAGCGTCTGGCCGATTGGCTGGGGATCGCCCCGGAACCCTTGGGCTACGGCCGCTACAGCGCCGCCTACGGCAACGTCTACACCGCCCGGCAACTGCTCCAGCTCCTGCGCCGGTCCTGCGGCCGGTTCACGCCGGTCGAGGATCGCTGGTGCGAGCCCGACCGGGTCGTCGATCCCTATCGGCCGGGCCTACGCTACGCCGCCCGCACCGAGGCGGAGTTCGAGCCCCTTACCGCCCAGCACCTGCGGCTGACGCGGGAAGCCTTCGCGGGGGCCGACGTTCTCATCGTCACCCTCGGGCTCACAGAAGCGTGGATCGCACGCGACGGAGCGGTGTTTCCCGCCTGTCCCGGCACCGTGGCGGGGCGCTTCGATCCGGCCCGGCACCGCTTCGTTGAGTTCTCCTGCGCCGAGGTGACGGAGGATCTCAGCGCCTTCGTCACGGAGCTGCGCACCTTCAATCCAAGGGTCCGAATGATCCTCACGGTGTCGCCGGTGCCCCTCGTCGCGACAATGGGCGGGCGCCACGTGCTGGAGGCCTCGACCCACGCAAAGGCAGTCCTACGGGTGGCGGCCGAGAGCGTCGCCCGCAGCTCGGTCGACGTGATCTACTTTCCCGCCTACGAGATCGTCACCGGCCCGCAGGCTCCGGACGCGTTCTTCGCGGATGACCGGCGCAGCGTCAGTCCGGAGGGCGTCGGCGCTGTGATGCGGGCCTTCCTCGCCGCCTGCGGCCGCGAACCGCCGGGCGAGGCGAACGAAGCGCCCCCGCCGACGATGCCCCCCACCGCCCACGTGTCCCGACTCCTCGCCGAGGCCGAGTGCGAGGAGGAGATGG
>NZ_VRUZ01000081.1:0-18617 GCF_008039485.1 Methylobacterium sp. WL69
TCGTATGCCGCAACCAAACTCTCTTGTTCCGAGGATCACATCGTCACGCTGGTTGACGAAGGCGAGATCGAGTTCATAGATATTGCTAGTAAAGGCGCGAAACGCCGCGAACTGCGGTTCACTGACGTGCAACTTGACGATTTCGCGGTAAGTCGAACTCGTAAAGTCGCGCCAGTTGAACCGCCAATGAGAGCACGGAAGACTAAGTCTTGCTCGGTAGGGCAAAGCGACGGATCATTCGCATCCCAGTTCCGTGCCAAGCATTCGGATTGAGAGATCCATGAGCGTGTATCTTCAGCCCGGAAGCCGCATCTACGCATACAAGTATCAGATCTCGAACGTACCGTATCGTGGTTCGACAGGCTGTTCTGATAAAAGGTCGGCTGAGCGTTTCGAACGTGATCATAAGGCTCAAACTAAAGCTGCACTAACGCTCAAACCTCTGCATTCGCAGCAGGCGGATGGATTGAGCGTGCTTCAAGCTGTATCTGACTATATCGCCATTCAGCGCGCGAGGAACGACATAAGTCGTTCAACGCTGTCCTCGGAAGAGAAGGCCTTCGAATTCATAGTGAAGTCTCTCGGCCCCGACACTCGAATGGACAAAGTCGGTACGGATCAAATTGCGGTAATGGTTGGAGAACGTAAAAAGGAGCCACGGCGCAACTCATCGCATCGTATACTCGAAGATGCTGAGGGAAAACCACAGCGACTTTCTTCGTCGTACATAAACAGGTATACCTGGAAGCTTTTTCGGCGTGTCTATCTTGCAACGAGAGATAAGGAATGGTCACCGGTTCGACCCATTGACTGGAACGATAAGCGGATCAACTTGAGAGAGGCTGGTCCACGCAAAAAAGAAATGAGATTAGAAGAAGAAGCAGCATTTGTTTCGCATCCGTCTTTTCGAGAGGGGTACGGCGCGGCGTTCCGGTTTGCCTTACTGTCGGGTCTAAGACGCGACAATTTTACGAATTTGACTTGGTCTCAGGTGGATCTTGGCAACCGCGAGATACAAGTTTTGCAGAAGGGCAGTAAAACTCATGTAGTCCAGATAGACGATGAGATGCTTGATATTCTGATGAAAGAACGCGGTCATCACACCATTTTTGTCTGGACTTACATCGCTGAAAGATCGCGCACTAACCCAAAAACAAAGTGTGTTGAGGTTCGCGGCGAACGTTATCCCATGACAACTGCGGGGTTCACTTCTTGGTATCGCCGTCATTCAAAACGCATCGGTCTCACTACTACAATTCACGATCTTCGACGGTCGGCGGGTGGGCGACTATTGCGAGCAACGGGTAATCTCAAGGCTGTGTCTCAGCGACTCGGTCACTCCGATATTGCGGTAACTGCTCGGCACTACGCGCACATCCATGACAATGAGATGCTTGCAATCTTGAACCAAGCCAACGCTTCTGTGAATACCAAGCGTGCGGCAATGACTGCCCTCCTCCAAACCCGCATATCTAACGAAGAGGCGACCTAAAACGTCCAGTTTTTCGTCCAGTTCTCAAAGAGGAGCGAAAAATGATGAATTAAATCATGCGCATATAGCGTCGCGTGTTGCCCTCCGAAGGCAAAGGTCACACGTTCGAATCGTGTCGGGTGCGCCAGATTTTTTCTCCGCCAAGGCACGACATCGCGGCCTGCCGTCGAGCCGGGCGCTGGAAGACCTCCGACGATCCTGTCCTTTCGATGATCCGTGCGCGCGTCATCCGGAACGGCGTGACCCTGCGCGCCCGCCGGGACGGGCCGGCACTTTCCGCGATCGGAACGCGCGTTCCGCCTCCGCCGCGCGTGCCGTGGCCGTGCCGGACGGACAGCTCTCGATGGCGTGGGACATCGGAGGTGCGGGGCCGGCGGGTCGGGGCCATGGATTTCGAAGTCCTGCGATGCCCGATGGCAACGAAGAGCCGCTCCGGACACGTAACCTCTGCCGGCTCCCGGCGAACTCTTTCGTGGCACCACCCTTGAAATGGCCGCCCACGAAAGGGGCTTCGCTTGAGGCCGCCCTGGCCGCGGCGATGCGGACGGCCCAGGCCGGCGATGCCGCGGCCTATCGCGCGCTCCTGCGCGATTGCGTGACCGTCATCGCCGCCATGGCGCGGGCCAGGGGGGTGCGCGGGGCGGCCGTGGACGACGTGGTTCAGGACACCCTGCTCACCGTCCACCGGGCGCGGGCCACCTACGATCCGGAGCGGCCCTTCCTGCCGTGGCTGCGCGCCATCGCGCAGCGGCGCGCCATCGACGCCCTGCGCCGGGCCAGCCGTCATCCACGGGAGGTCTACGACCCGCTCGCCTACGCGGCGCAGGCCGACGAAGGCCCCCTGCCGGGGCACGACCTCGCGCTCCATCAGCGTCGCCAAACCCTCGCGGCGGCCGTCGCGCATCTCCCGGAGGGGCAGCGGCAGGCCATCGAGCAGATCGCCCTGCGCGAGCTGTCGCTGGAGGAAGCCTCCGCCGCCACCGGGCGGACCAGGGGGGCGCTGAAGGTCAATTTCCACCGGGCCCTCAAGGCCCTGCGGGCGTCCCTCTCATCCGCCCGGGAGGGCACGGATGTCTGATCCGGTGAACCACCATCGCGTCGCGGACCTCGTCGACGATCTGGCCCGGTCGCTCACGCCCGTCCGCCGGCTGCCGGGGCCCGGACGCCGCACCCTGGCGTGGTCCGGTGCGGTGCTGGCCCTCGGCGCCCTCCTCCTGCCCCTGTCCGACGGCGCCGGATTGCTGGGACGCCTCGGCGTGCCGGACCTGCGCTACGCGGCCCTGGGCGCGGTCCTGACGGCCGTCGCGGCCGCGTTCGCTGCCTTCCAGAGCAGCGTGCCGGGACGCAGCCCGGCCTGGGCCCTCCTGCCGCTGCCGCCCCTTGTCCTCTGGCTCGGCGTCGGCGGCCTCGGCTGCCTGCGCGGGTGGATTGCGCCGGGGTCCAGCCTCGCGGCACCGGAGGAGATGCGCGGCTGCTTCGTCTTCCTTATGAGCGTGTCGCTGCCGCTCTCCGTCCTGCTGGTGCTGATGCTGCGCCGGGCCTGTCCGCTCCGCCCCAACCTGACGGCCGCCCTCGGGGGGCTCGCGGCGGCGGCGGCGGCAGGGGCGCTGCTGGTGCCGTTCCATCCCCACGATGCCACCGCGACGGATCTGCTGGTCCACCTCGTGGCCGTCCTGCTGGTGGTCGGCCTCAACGGCCTCCTGGGCGGTCGTCTTCTCGAAAGAACCGACCGTTCGGAAGCCCTGCGGCCCTGAGCGGGGCTGGTGGGAGCGATCGTCGGTTCCGTCACGAGAACCCGGGAGCATCTCGGCGGGCCGGCGCGGCACCTGGCGCGCCATCGAACTCCGCCATCCCGAGGCGACCCCCCGGACCTCGCCGGTCCCATACGCCCGGGCGAGGACGCCTGGTCAATCACGTGCCGGCCTCCCGCACATCGAAGATCTCGAAGCGGGTTTTCGCGGGTCCGGTGACCAATGGAGCACCGGATCCTGCCCTTCGTCGGCACGGGAGCACCGACATCCTCACGAGCGGAATCGGTTGTTTATACAAAAATACCTTCCCAAATACGCAGTTTGTCAAACCCGCGCGCGCTATCGTACGGAAACGGAATGCCATTTCTTACGTTGACGATGCGTTCGCCGATGATGACCAATTTTTACAGTTGCGAGGGCATGACGGGATGTTGCGTGGGGAGGCCGTCCACTGGACATGCGATGCTTCGGCCGGTGGCGCGCGTCGTCCAGGCGACGTCGGCATGCGAAGATCAGAACCGTGCCTGTCCCAAAAATAAGATCGATCTGATATGAAGTATACTTGATATAGAGCGAATACATAGTCTGAAGAAAGTAAATGTACGAAAATTCGACGGTCTTGGGTTCCATCGATCTGTTGTAAAATCATCTGATCCTGGGTAAGAGAATGTTATCCAATTCGACAAATATGTCCGCCTTGCACGCGGCAGGGATTGTCGGCACCTGGGACACGGACGTTCCGGCGGGGCTGTCCCTGCTGGACGAAGGCGCCGCTACGCTCCTGGCCGGGAACCGGGCCCTCGCCGGCAAGCCGATCCCCCTCGACGTCGCGTTCGGGCGTATCCACCCCGACGACCGGGAGTGGGTGTTCGCGGCGGTGCGCCGCGTTCGTCAGACGGGCGGGCCGATCGCCATCGAGTTTCGCGTCCTGGCGGCGACGGGCGAGATCCGCTGGATTCTCAATCGCGGTTACCTGACCCCCGACACCAGGGGCGCGATGCGGGGCTACGGGGCGTATATCGACACGACGGAGACGCGGCGGGAATCGGCCTTCGTTCCACCCTTCGCGGCATCGACGGAGGCCGACCCGCTCCATCTCGCCGCCGACCATTGCATGCGGGCCCATGCGGCGATCCGGCGGAGTGGCGACACCTATCTGGCCGTCCTGGTGGAGATGCTCCTGTTCCGGATCGGGCGGATCCTGGCCCGCCAGCACAGTCCGTAGGTCTCGGTCCCAAACGAGGCTCGTCCGATCGGACGGCCGCGGGGACGAAACCACGTCTTCGGCAACGCGTCCCTCACCGGGACCGTCCCGGCCGCGTCCGTCAATCCGATGCCGCGGACCAGATTTCGTGCAGGCCACGGGGGCTTCGGAACCAGTACACGCTTCTCCGGGTGTCGAGGCCGAACTCCCCGTAGGAACTCGCCAGACCATGCACGATCCTGGAGGCTTCGCCCTCGTTCTCGATCTCGCAGGCGAGGATCTCCGGGGCGGAGCGGCGGGACGAATCGATTGCCCTGACGAAAATCGAGTACGGCATTGTCGAACTCCGGATGGGGTGCCCTGACTTCGCGGCGCCAAAACCGATTCAAGCGCCTATTCAATAAGTCGTCTCGTGTTGTTTTGTGCCATAAGACGTATTTAATTGGTTAAAGATAAAGTTGTAACCGTGTTTGTTGCTTCTATTGTTAGAATTTTTCGAGGCCGATATGGTGTTGAAATATTCATGTGCCATTGGGCGGTTCGATCCCGTTGGCGAAGCGCGAATTTCGTAACAGGAAAACGTGTTTCTGGCGGTATGGTGTTGGTGCGAACGCTTCGCGTTCGAGAACAACTGGCGTTTGCGAAAATTCGGCTCCGAAGCCCCGGCGGTTCGCCGCCGGGGCTTCGGAGCCGGGGTCGGGGTCAGACCGGGAGACGGCCTTCCTTCATGCCGAAGTCCAGGAAGTGCTGGAGGGGATCGATGTCGGCGGCGGCGACGTCCGGGTTGTGCTCGAGGTAGGCATTGGTGTCGAAGCCCGGGCCCGGGTCCCGGCCCTCGCGCCAACCATACTCCTCGTAGTGGAGGAGCGGGTTGAGTCCGCTCGCGGCCACGTCCGGGTTCGCGGACAGGTAGAAGTCCGGGTCGAACAGGGCGTTGGGCGCGCGCCCTTCGTCGGCACCGTAGGTGACGTAGTGGTGGAACGCGTAGTCCGGCGCCGAGAGCGTGAAGGGCCCCGCCTCGGCCGCCACCGCGGCCACGTCGGGATTCTGCGCGAGATAGAAGGCCGGGTCGAAGGCGCCGATATGGCCCGCGCTTCCCTTTCCGTCCTGAACGTTGCGGCCTTCGCCGAGGCCGTAGTGCAGGTAGTGCTCCAGGGCATTCTCGCCGGAGGCCGCAACGTCGGAGTACTGGGCCAGATAGGCCTCCCCCGAGAAGTCCGGGCTCGGGCTGCGGCCCTCGTGCTCGCCGTACTGGGCGTAGTGCTCCAGGGGGTTGACCCCCGCCGCCGCGACGTCCGGGTTCGCCCCGAGGTAGGTCTGCGTCGAGAAGTAGGCGTTCGGATCACGGCCTTCGTGCCAGCCGTAGGTCTCGTAGTGGGTGTCGGCATCGACACCCGCCTTCCAGACGTCGAGGTTGTGCGCGAGGTACCAGACGTCGTCGACGAGGGCGTGGCCGTCGTCCTGCTGGATCGACCCGTCGGCGAAGTGAAGGCTGCCGATCCCGCCGATATCGTGCGGGACCCCGTCCGGACCCGTCAGCACGAGGGTCTCCCCGAGGCGCTCCACCCGGGCCTCGGTGAAGGCGAAGCCGAAGGAGGCCTCCGCCGCCGGTGCCGCCCCGTCGAGGGACACGGCGAGCCCCGCCTGAGCCGAAAGGCCCTTCCCGTCCGAGACCGTGTAGGTGAAGAGCTCGGCGACGTGGGCGTCGGTCGAGAGGTTGCTCGACCCGATGGCCTGGTAGCTGTAGCGGCCATCGGCGGCGAGGTGGAGCGTCCCGTGATCCCCGAGGACCGTGACGGTCCCCTCCCTGGGAACGTCCACGGTGATCCCGCCGGAAAAGCGAACCGCCGTCACGTGCAGGACGTCGCCCGCGTTGGGATCGCTGTCGTTGGCGAGCACGTTGCCGGTTACCGCCGCCGCTTGCGTCGCCGTCGCGATGGCGTCGTGCACGGCGTTCGGTGCGAGGTTGGCGCCGGTGGCGGGGCCGGCGGTGTCGAGGGTCACGGTGTTGCCCGCGGCCTGGGCTCCATTGCCGGCGGCGTCGGTGGCGAGGATCGTGCTCGTCACCGGGCCGTTCAGGCCGGTCAGGTCGACGGTGTAGCGACCGTCGCCCGCCACCTGCGTGGTGACCGTGTGGGTGCCGTCGGTGAACGTCACCGTCGCCCTGGACCCGGCGTCGACGCCGGTCACGCGATAGGCCGTGTCGACGGCCTCGGCGGCGTTGATCACGCCGTCGCCGGTCGGCTCGACGGCGAGGGCCACGGGCGTGCCGCCATCGGCCAGGGTATCGACGACGACCCGGAACGGCTGGCCGGCCGGCGTCGCGGTGCCGGCTGCGTCGCGACCCGTCGCCACCACGTCGTAGGCACCGTCGGGCAGCGTCGGCAGTTTGACCGCCCAGGCGCCATCGGAGCCGACGGGCGCCGTGACGCTCTGGGAGCCGGACGCGTCGCCGTAGGTCACGGTCACGCTGCCGCCGGGCGTGCCCGTCCCGGTGAGGGTCGGTGACGGATCGCTGGTGACGCCGTCGCCCGGAATACCGGTGTCGGGCTGGAGGCCGGTGACGACGGGCGCGCCGTCAGGCGCGGCGAGGGGCGGCGCGTCCTGGCCCGGCGCGGGTCCGCCGGTGGGCAGCGGGTCTCCGGGGGAGGTGCCGGTCTGGCCGATGACGACGCCGTTCCCGGTTCCGCCGGCACTGTTGCCCGCGGCGTCGGACACGACGAAGGCGGAGGTCACGGGTCCGGTCAGGCCCGACAGATCGGCCTGATAGGCGCCGTCCGCTCCGGCTTCGACCCGGACCGTGCGGGTCCCGTCGCTGAAGGTCACGGCGGCGGCGGAACCGGCGTCGAGGCCCGCGACCACGAAGGTCACGGCCGCCGCCTGGGCCGGGGTCAGGGTCCCGCCGGCCTGTCCGCCGACGGTGAGGGAGACGAGGGGGACGGCATCCGCCACAGTGTCCACGGTGAGGGCCAGGGGGCCGGATGTCCCGGAGGGTGCCCCCCCGGCCGTCACGGCCGAGGCGGTGAAGCTGTAGCTGCCGTCCGGCAGGGCGGGGATTTCGACGGTCCAGGCGCCGGTGGCATCGACCGGAGCGCTGACCGATTTGAGTATGCCGGCCTCCGCATAGGCGACCGTGACGGTTCCACCGGCGGCGGCCGTTCCCGAGAGTTCCGGGGTGCGGTCGGACGTGATCCTGTCGCCCTGGACACCGGTGTCGTCACCGAATCCGGTGATGAGCGTGGGAGCTGGCTGCGGGGCTCCGCCGACATCCACCGCCCGCGGCGTCGCCGACAGGGTCGCGCGGTTGCCGAAGGCATCGGCGATGTCGGCGGTGGCGGCGAGGCCGAGGGCCAGGCTTCCGGTTCCGGCGACATCGGTCACCGTCACCAGGTAGCCGGTGCCGGCGGCGGTGACGGAGTCGACCCGTCCCGATGCGCCGCCGGTGCCGGTCAGGACGAAATCGTCCGCCGTCACGTTGACGACCGTCTCCGAGAAGGCCACCGCGTAGGTGAAGGTGGTGGCGCCGCTGCCGCCCTGCGGGGACGGTGTCGCGGTGCCCGTGGGGGCGACGGTATCGACGGTCACGAGGGTGCCGGCGCGGGTGGCGGTGTTGCCGGCCGCGTCCTGAATGGTGAGGACCGAGGTCACCGGTCCGGAAAAGCCCGACAGGTCGGCGCTGTAGGTGCCGTTGCCGACGTCCATGACCGTCATGCCGTGGGACGCATCCGTGAACGTCACCCGGCCGACGGCACCCGGGTCGAGGCCCGCGACGGTGTAGGCCACGGTGCCGGCCTCCGTGGCGTTGATCCTCTGGTCGCCGGTGGGATCGACGGTGAGGGTCGCGGCCGTGCCGCCATCGGCCGTAGTGTCGATGGTGAGCGCGAGGGGCTGGGACGTGACCAGGTTGCCGTTCGCCGTAAGGCTGGCGGTGAAGCTGTAGGCGCCGTCGGACAGCGTCGGGATCTCGACGCTCCAGGTGCCGTCGCCGGCGACGGTGGCGGTGGCGCTCTGGGCCCCCGCGGCGGTCGCGTACGCCACCGTGATGGTGGCGCCGGCGAGCCCGATCCCCGACAGGGTCGGCGTCGGGTCCGAGGTGATGCCGTCGCCCGGTACGCCGCTATCGACCGAGTAGGCGGTGATGACGGGCAGGACCGGGGCCACACCGACGACGTCGCGGGTGGCCGGTGTCAGGGTCGCGAGGTTGCCGGCGAGGTCGGCGATGTCGGAGCCCGGTGCCAAGCCGAGGCTGAGAATGCCGCTGCCCTGGACGCCCGCGACGGTGACGACGTAGCTGCCGCCCGAACCCGTCACAGAGGTGATCTGGCCGGTCGCCCCGTTCGTGCTCGTCAGAACGAAGTCGTTCGCGGTGACGTTGGCGACCGCTTCGGGGAAGGTGACCGCGTAGGTGAAGCTCGCGACGGTGGTGCCGCCGGCGACATCGGCCACCGCCGAGCCCAGGGGCGCCACGGTATCGACCACGAGGGCGAGTCCCGTCTGCACCGTGCCGAAGTTGCCGGCCGCGTCGTTCAGGGTGAGGGTCGCCGTGACCGTACCGTTGAGGCTCGAGAGATCGGCCAGGATCGGGCCGTTGCCGGTGACCGGCACGCTGACCGTCGTGAAACCGTCAAAGAAAAGGGCCGTACCGGTGGTGCCGGGATCGAGACCGGCCACGGTGAGGCCGACGCCCCGGGCCTCGGTCGCATCGAAGGGGCCCGTATCGGCGGCCGCCGTGAGCGTTGCGGCGGGGGCCGCGTCCAGCACCGTGTCGATGGTCACGGTCCGGGGCGCGGAAGCGAGGCTCTCGATCCCGCCCGGGCCCGTCGCCGTGGCCGTGAGGGTGTAGGTACCGTCAGCCAAGGTGGGCAACTGCGCCGTCCACCGGCCATCGAGGCCCACCGGCACGTCGAGGACCTGTGGACCGGTCGCGCCGGTGTAGGTCACGTGCACGAGGCTGCCGAGTTCGGCCGTCCCGGTGACGGTCGGGGTCTGATCGCTGGTGATCCCGTCGCCCCGTATCCCGGTATCGTCGCTGATCCCGCCGATCGTCGGAGCGCCTGGCCGGGCGGTGAAGACCGGGACGGGGTTGCCGACGATGGCGGCCGTGTTGCCGGCGGCGTCCGACAGGGCGAGGGTCGAGGTGACCGTGCCGTTTAAGGCCGAGAGATCGACCACGTAGGCGCCGTCCGCCGTCACCGGAACGTCGAGGGCGCCGGCGCCATCGGTGAAGGTGACGATGCCCGAGGTTCCGGCATCGAGGCCCGCGACGGTGAAGGTCACCGCCACCGCCTCGGACGCTCGGATGATCCCGTCCGCCGTGGCGGCGACCGTGAGGGTCGCGGCCGTGCCGCCATCGGCCGTGGTGTCGATGGTGAGCGCGAGGGGCTGGGACGTGCCGATCGGGTTGCCGTTGGCGGTCAGGCTGGCGGTGAAGCTGTAGGCGCCGTCGGTCAGGGTCGGGATCTCGACGCTCCAGGTGCCGTCGCCGGCGACGGTGGTGGTGGCGGTCTGTGACCCTGCGGTGGTCGCGTACGCCACCGTGACGGTGGCGCCGGCGAGCCCGATTCCCGACAGGGTCGGCGTCGGGTCCGAGGTGATGCCGTCGCCCGGCACGCCGCTATCGACGGAGTAGGCGGTGATCACGGGCAGGACCGGGGCGACGCCGGTGACGGCGCGGGCGGCCGGCACCAGGGTCGCGAGGTTGCCGGCGAGGTCGGCGATGTCGGAGCCCGGCGCGAGCCCGAGGCTGAGGCTGCCGCTGCCCCGGATGCCCGCGACGGTGACGACGTAGCTGCCGCCCGATCCCGTCACTGATGTGACCTCGCCGGTGACCCCGTTCGTGCCCGTCAGGACGAAGTCGTCCGCCGTGACGTTGGCGACCGCCTCGGGGAAGGTGACCGCGTAGGTGAAGCTCGCGACGGTGGTTCCGCCGGCGACATCGGCCACCGCCGAGCCGCGGGGCGCGAGGGTATCGACCGTGAGACCGGCCGGCAGGGAGAGGTCCGCCGTGACGGTGTTGCCGGCGACGTCGGTGAGGATCGCCTCGGCGGTGATGGACCCGGACAGGCCTGAGAGGTTCGCCGTGTAGGTCCCGTTGATGCCGACGGGGACGGACACGATGGCCTGGCCGTCGGTGAAGGCGATGGTCCCCGAGGAGCCGGTATCGAGCCCCGTGAGGGTGAAGCCGACGGCGCCGGCCTCGCCCGCCCCCAGGCGGGTATCGGCGGAGGCGAGCTGCACGGCGACGAGCGGGGCCGTGTCCGCGCTCGTATCGATGGTGAGCGCGAACGGGCTGGAGGCCGGGCTCGGCAAGCCGCTGGAACCGGTGGCGGAGGCGGTGACCGTATAGGCGCCCTCGGCGAGGGTCGGAACGGATACGGTCCAGGCCCCGAGGAGATCGGCCGTGGCCTGGACCGTCTGCGGACCGGCCGGGCCGTTCACGGTGACGACGACCGCGGACCCGGCCTCCGCCCTGCCGGACAGAATCGGGCTGGTGTCGTTGGTGATCCCGTCGCCGTCCACGCCGGAGTCGTTCACGACGGCGCCGACGCTGGGCTGGGCGGTAACGGCGGTCGCGACCCGGATGGAATTGCCCGGGATGGTCGCGGCGTTGCCGGCGAGATCGCTGACGATCAGGCTGGTCGCAACGACGCCGTTGAAGCCCGTCAGATCCACCGTGAAGCTGCCGTCTGCCGCGACGGGCACATCCTTGACGAGACCCCCGGCGACGAAGTGGGCGGTTGCCGTGCTGCCGGCGTCGAGTCCGGCCACGGTGTAGGACACCGCCCTCGCCTCCGCGGCATTGACCAGGTTGTCGGCCGTTCCGGAGACCGTGAGGACGATGCGCACGCCCGCGTCGGCGGTGGTGTCGATCACCAGGGCGCGACTGGGGGAGACGCCGAGCACGGTGTTGGCGCCGTCGGTCAGCGTCGCCGACAGGGTGTAGGGCCCGTCCCCGAGGACGGGCAGCGTCACCGACCATTGTCCGGTGCCGTCCACCATGGTGGTCTGGCTCACCGGAATGCCCGTCGGGCCGGTGTAGGTCAGCGTGACCGTGGCGCCGGCCAGGGCGGTGCCGCTCACCACCGGGCTGGTATCGTGGGTGACGAAGTCGCCGGCGACGCCGGTATCCTCGGTGATGCCCGTGATGACCGGGAGGCTCTCCGGCGGGACCACGACGGGGATGTTGACGAGGTGCAGGCCGGCCTGGGCCACGATGGCGGGATTGCCGGCGAGATCGGCGATGTTCGATCCGGCCGCGAGGCCGAGGGCGAGGGAGCCCGTCCCGGTGATGCCCGTGACGGTCACCGTGTAGACGCCGCCGGCCTCGGTGACGGTCGAGAGGGTGCCGGCCGCCGTGCCCGTGCGCGTCAAGGCGAAATCATCGATGGTCAGGTTCGCCACCGCCTCCGGGAAGGTGACCGTGTAGGTGGTGCTGGTGGCCGCGGCGGCAGCCGGAGCGGCCACGATGGTCGCGGCCGGTGCCGTGGCGTCGACGGTGAAGACACCGACGGGCAGGGTCGCGCGGTTGCCGGCGAAGTCGACCACGGAGACGCTCGCCGTCACCGCTCCGCTGAGGCCGGAGAGATTGGCGGGCGCGAGCTGACCGTTGACGAGGGGGACGGTCACGGTCCCGCCCGATCCCGTGAAGGTGAGGGTCGCGGTGGCGTCGGTATCGATGCCCGAGACCGTGCCCGTGAGGGCGGCCGCCTCGACGGCGCTGAGGAGACGGTCCGGCGGCAGGGCGAGGCCGACGACGATGGCGTCATCGGCATCGACCTGAAGGTCGATGGTCACCGGCACCCCCGGCCGGACGGTGCTGCTGTTTCCGGCGGCGTCCTGGGCCGAGGCGGTGAGGGTCACGGTTCCGTCGGTGAGGGGCGTGGTCACCGGAATGCGCCAGGTGCCGCCGGTATCGACCACGGCCGACAGGGACTGGCCGCCCACCTGCACGGTCACGGTGGAGCCGGCTTCGCCGGTGCCGATGAGGATCGGGGTCGTGTCGTTCGTGACCGAGACCGGGAGGTTGCCGGCGCTGGCAAAGCCCAGGATGGTCGGTGCGAGGGGCGCAACGGTGTCGAAGGTCGCGCCCGGACCGCCGAGGGGCACCGTCTGCCCGACGGGCGAAACGTAGGTCAGGGCGGAGGTAACCGGACCGTCGAGACCCGACAGGTTGAGGGTTCCGCCCTGACCGGAGAGTGTCGCCGGGACCGTCGTGCCGTCGGCATCCGTGAACACCACCGACAGGCTCGCGCCAGCCGGCAATCCCCCGAGGGTGTAGGTGACGGCCGCTGCCTCCGCTCCGTTGACGAGTCCGTCGCCGAAATCGACCGCGAGGGTGAACGGGATGCCCGTCGCCGTCTCGACGGTGACGATTTTGGTGGACGCCGGCAGGCTGACATTGCCCGAGGCATCCGCGGCCGTCGCCGTGAAGGCGTAGGACCCGTCCGCCAGGGCTCCCGGGACCGTCGCGGTCCAGGCGCCGGACACGTCGGCCGCGACCGTGAGGGTGCCGGGCGCCGTCCCGGCGGGACCTTGATAGGTCACCGCGATGCTGCTGTTCGCTTCCGCCGTGCCGACGAGGGTGGGCGTGGTGTCGGCCGTGAGGAAACCGCCCGGAACGCCGCCATCGCTGACGAGCCCGGTGATGATGGGCCTCGGCGGCGGGACGAGATCGAGGGAAACGGGCGTGATGGGACCGAGGGTCGCGACATTGCCGGCGGCGTCGGTGATGTCGGACGTCGCCGACAGGGCCAAGCCGAGGGTGCCGGCCCCCGAGAGGTTGCCGACGACCACGGTGTAGCCGCCCTGGTTCGCCACCACCTGCGTGACGTTGCCGAGGACCGTGCCGGTTCCGACCACCTGGAAATCGCCGGCGTCGAGGCCGGTCACGGCCTCCGGGAAGGTGACGTCGAACCGCACCGTTCCGGGCGCCTGCCCCGAGGCGAGCAGGCCGTTGCCGAGGGGCGCGACGGTGTCGATGAGGGCGGCCGGACCCGGCAGGGTCGCGGTGTTGCCGACGGTGTCGGTGATCTGGATCGACGAGGTCACCGCGCCGTTCAGGGTGCTGAGATCGACGGACGCGTTGCCGTTGACCGCGATGGTCTTGGTGACGACGTGGTTGCCCGCATCCGTGAAGGTGACGATGGCCGTGGCACCGGCGTCGAGGCCGGTCACCGCCAGGGGAACGGCCGCGACGCCCGCGAGGCCGATGGGCCGACCGTTGCCGAGGGCGATGGCGACGGGTGCCCCGGCATCGGCCGTGAGATCCACGGTGAGGTTGGTCACAGCCGGTGCGGCGACGTTGCCGGCGGCGTCCATGGCGGCGACGGAGACGACGTAGGACCCGTCGGTGAGAAGGGTCCCGATGTTCCCGGTCAGGGGCAGGGAGAAGTTGCCGCCGGCGACCGTCGCCGTCGTGGTCAGGACCGGCGTGCCGGCCGCATTGGTCACCGTCACCATCACGCTGGCGCCGACCTCGAGGCCGGTCGCCGTGCCGGCGAGCACCACGCCGCCGGCGATCTCCGCCTGGGAGACGATGCCGTCGCCGGCGATCGGCTGGAGGGTGAGGAAGGGGGCGGTGCGATCCAGGGTCAGGACGGGGCCGACGGGCGCCGGGATTCCGGCGCCGGGCACGAGGTTTCCGGCGGCGTCCCGGACACCGGCGGGATTGAAGGTGAGGCCGAGGGTGCCTTCGGCCGTCGCGGCCGGCACCGTGACCAGGTAGGTGCGCCCGCCATCCGTGGTGGCGACGGAGGGGACGAGGCCGGCGGCCGCCGTGCCGGTGAGGCCGAGATTGGCGGCCGTCAGCCCGCTGACGGGCTCCGAGAAGGTCAGGGTGAAGTCGATCACCGTATCCTTGGTGACCGCGCCGTCCGGTGAGGTGACGCTGACCAGGGTGGGCGCCGCGAGGTCGACGGTGACCGCCTGGGTCAGAGCGACGGAGGCGGCGCCGTCCGTGCGCTGGACGAGGACCGCGACATCGCCCGAGGCCTGGAGGGTGGGAATCGTGCCCGCGTAGGTGGTGACGCCGTTGGTGGTGACGACGACGGCGGCGGCGAGCGGCGTGACGATCCCGCCGATCCGGACGGCGAGGGACTCGCCGGTGCCGAGGGGCCCGGAGAGGGTGCCGGTGACGGGAACGGTCCCGGCGGCAGCCTCGGCGATGTTGACGATGTTGTCGCCCGCCACCCGCACGGCCGTGACCGTCTGGACGGGCGCCGGGGCGACGAGATCATAGGCCGTGCCGAGCACCCCGGCGAGGGGAATGCCGGTGCCGACCTGAAGGGTGCCGGTGGTGCCGCTCGCGAGGGCGAGGTCCTGGCGCCCGTCGCCGTTGATGTCGAGCAGCGCGAGGGCGCCGAGGCCGGCCTGGGTCTCGAGGATGACGGGGGCGGAGAAGTTGCCGGCGCCGTCGCCGTAGACGACCCGCACGTTGCCGTCCGTGCCGGCGTAGAGAATGTCCTGCTTGCCGTCGCCGTTGGTGTCGCCGATGCGGATGTCGGTGGCGGCGGCCCCGGCTTGCAGGGTCGTTTGGATGGTTGCGCCGGCGGCGGTGGAGCCGCGGATCTCGAGGGTGCCCGCCGTCCCGGCCGAGACGATCTCGGCGCGTCCATCGCCGTTGAGGTCGCCGGCCGCGAGGCCGCCCGCGCCGGCACCGACCGCGAGGGTCGAGCGCACGAATGTGCCGTTGGCCGCCTGCGTCATGACGGAGAGGCTCGTACCGCCAGTGGCCAGGGCCGCGAGATCGATGCGGCCGTCGCCATTGAAATCGCCGGACACGAGGGCATCGGGCCGGACGTTCAGGGACGCGGTGGTCCCGGTCGTGAAGGTGCCGGTACCGTTGTTCACGAGCACCGTGGCCGAGGTTCCGGAGAGGCTCTTGACCACGATGTCGGCGTAGCCGTCGCCGTTCACGTCCGCGATCAGGGCGCCGTCCGCGCCCAGGGTGGTGCGGTTGGTCAAGGTGAAGCTGCCGCCGGTCCCCTGCGTCAGGATCTGCACCCGGCCGTTGCCGGCGGTCACGATATCGACGAGGCCGTCACCGGTGACGTCGCCCGTCGCGATGGTGGTCTGTCCGGCCGCGACGGCGACGGTCTGGGCGGCGCCGAGCGATCCGGTGCCGGTGCCGCGGGTCACCACCACGGTGTCGTTGACGAGGAAGGCCGCGTCGCCGAGCCCGTCGCCGTTGAAGTCGGCCGTCGCGGTCTCGCGGGCCGGGCCGATGCTGACGGGAGCCAGCAGGGCGAAGTCGGCGCCGCGCAGGCCGTTGCCGGCGAGATCGGTGACGCCGGACAGGTTCGAGGGGTTGAGCGCGAGACCGAGGGTGCCGGCGCGCTGGTCGAGGCTGACGCCGTCGAGACCGAGGCCGACGCTGACGATGTAGGTGTTGGGCTTGGTCAGCGACGGCAGCAGGGTGACGAGGTGGATGCCCGGAAGCGTTCCCGTGGCCTGGAACAGGTCGGCGGAGAGGCCGAGGACCGGCTCGGAGAAGGTGACCTCGTAGCGGAGCACCCCGAGGAGGTCGAGGAGGCCGAGGGGATCGGGCGTGTCGAGCTGGCTCACCGCCAGGATGGTCGGCCCGGTGTTGTCGATGCGGACCTGGAGCGGCAGGGACGTGGCCGTCCCGAGAATGCTCGACTGGGTCGCACGAAGGTTGTGGGTCCCCTCCGCCAGGTTGACGCGCACGGCGCCGAGCGAGGAGCCGAGGAGACCGGCCGGAATCGTCGTCAGAATTTCGCCGGACCCCACGAGCCCGTTGCCATCGCGGTCGTCGAAGATCGTGATCGGACCACCGAGGAGATTCAGCCCGACGATGCTGATGTCGACGCTGTTGCGCCGGGTGAGGCCGTCGAGGGGAACGCCCGTGTCGCTGAACGGCGAGAGGCCGAGGACGAGGGGAGCGAGGGTGCCGGCCATCTGCGTGTCCCGTCTTTTCGGCGAGCGCGCGCGGACGGTGCGAAGGTAGCTCCGCGCGCCGGCGTCCCGCCCGATGAATTTGATGTCTGTGTCGAAGGGCCGACGAGCTCCGTCGGCTGGGTTGTATAAATCAACCTATAGAAGAACTGCCGCGTCTCAAGGGGTGTTCCGGGATCGGGCCGTTATTTTGCAGCTTCCGCAGCATGACCCCCGTTACTAGCTAATTTTATTGTAAACATTCGGTAAATTTATGAGATCGAGCGCAAAATCGAACATTTTTATTCGTCTATCATTCATGCTCGTTAAGGTTTGTGTAATGCATTCCCGACCGGCATAATCCGGTGAGGCTTCCCTTTGGCGAAACGTCTCTACCATTAGCTGTGCCTTAACAGACTTAGAGGCGAGTACTATCGCCTGGGGCCATATTCATCCCTGAAGAGAGGCGAGCTCCGATGCGGGCGGATCACAGGAAGTCCGAGCTGAAGCAGGCTCTGCTGCGATGCCGGCGGGCGTTCTTCGGCGTCGCCGTCATGAGCGGCGTCGTCAACGTTCTCTACCTGACCGGCTCGTTCTTCATGCTCGAGGTCTATGACCGGGTGATCCCGGCCCGTTCCATCCCCACCCTCGTCGGCCTCGGCGCCCTCGCCCTGGCCCTGTTCCTGTTCCAGGGGGTGATCGAGGTCATCCGGGCGCGCGTTCTCGCCCGCATCGGATGCTCCCTCGACGAGGCGGTGTCCCAGCGCGTCTTCGATGCGGTGGTGCGCTACCCGCTGAAGTCACCCTCCGGGGGGGATGGACTCCTCCCCCTGCGGGACCTCGATCAGATCCGGAGCTTCCTCTCCGGCCTCGGACCGACGGCGTTCTTCGACCTGCCCTGGCTGCCGATCTACCTGGCGATCTGCTTCCTGTTTCATCCGCTCATCGGCTTGGCGGCCCTGGTGGGCGCCGTGATCCTGGCCCTGCTGACCCTCCTGACCGATCGCCTGACGCGCCGGCCCCAGCGGGAGGCGACCCGGCACGGCGCGCGCCGCAACGAGATTTCCGATGCCGGCCGCCACAACGCCGAGGTGCTGCACGCCATGGGCATGCAGCGGAACCTCGCCCGGATCTGGGCCACGGAGAGCCGCTCCTACCTCGATCGTCAGCGCCGGGTCGCGGACATCGCCGGAAGCCTCGGGACCGCCTCGAAGGTCTTCCGCATGATCCTGCAATCCGGCGTCCTGGCGCTCGGCGCGTATCTGGTGATCCAGGGGCAGGCCACGGGTGGCATCATCATCGCCTCGTCCATCCTCGTCTCCCGGGCCCTGGCTCCGGCGGAGATCGCCATCGCCCACTGGAAGGGGTTCGTCGCGGCCCAGCAGGGATGGGCGCGGCTCAACGACATCCTCGACCGCTTCGGTCCCGAGGCCGAAGCCCTCGAACTCCCCGCGCCCTCGGTGTCCCTCACCGTCGAGCAGGCGTCCCTCGTGCCACCCGGAACCCAGCGCGTGGTCGTCTCCGACATGAACTTCGGCCTCAAGGCCGGCCAGGGCGTCGGAATCATCGGACCGAGCGCGTCCGGAAAATCGACCCTCGCCCGCGCCCTCGTGGGGGTCTGGACCCCGGCGCGCGGATCGGTGCGCCTCGACAGCGCCACCCTCGACCAATGGTCGGCGGACAGTCTCGGCCGCCACATCGGCTACCTCCCTCAGGAGGCCGAACTCTTCGCCGGCACCATCGCGTCGAACATCGCCCGGCTCGCCCCCTCCCCCGACGCGGAGGCGGTGATCGCCGCCGCGCGGACGGCCGACGTCCACGACCTCATCCTGCGGATGCCCGAGGGCTACGAGACCCAGATCGGTCCGGGCGGGGCGAACCTCTCGGCCGGTCAGCGCCAGCGAATCGGGCTGGCGCGCGCCCTCTACGGCGATCCGTTCCTCGTCGTCCTCGACGAGCCCAATGCCAACCTCGACGAGCCGGGCGAACTCGCCCTCACCCGCGCCATGCTGAGCGTCCGCCAGCGCGGGGGCATCGTCGTCGTGGTCGCCCATCGCCCGAGCGCCCTCGCGGCCGTCGATCTCCTCCTGGTCATGGAAGAGGGTCGGGCCCGGGCGTTCGGCCCCAAGGACGAGATCATGAAGCAGATCATGCGCCCGACGGCCGTGCCCAGCGTCCGGGCCCCCAGGCGAACGCCCGCGGCCCAGACGGAGCCGGCTCCCAAGGTGAACCTGAAGGCACACGCATGACCTCCGCCCTCAACCCCCCCGTCCCTCGC
>NZ_VRUZ01000082.1:0-18403 GCF_008039485.1 Methylobacterium sp. WL69
GAGAGTTTCATGTTATCGTCCCCGTCCGACAACGCCCCGCCCGCCGCCCCGGCGCACGCCCGGATTCTGGCGGCCGAGGGGGTCGTCGCGGCCATGCGCGACCTCCTCGCCCTCGGCCTGAGCCAGGGCACCTCCGGAAACGTCTCCGTGCGCCACGGCGACGGCTTCCTCGTCACCCCCTCGGGCATTCCGGCCGCGGACCTCACCGCCGACAGCATCGTGCCCATGACGTTCGCGGGCACCTGGGACCATGCCCTGGCGCCGTCGTCGGAGTGGCGCTTCCACCGGGACATCCTGCAGCGGCGGCCCGAGATCCACGCCGTGGTCCACGCCCACCCGACCTACTGCACCGCCTTCGCCGTGTGCGGCCGCACCATCCCGGCGGTGCATTACATGATCGCGGCGGTGGGCGGGCCGACCATCCGCTGCGCGCCCTACGCGCCCTACGGCACGGACGAACTCTCCCGCCTCGCCCTCACCGCCCTGGAGGGGCGCGGCGGCTGCCTCCTCGCCAACCACGGCATGATCGCCACGGGCCCGGACCTGGCCCGCGCCCTGTGGCTCGCCGTGGAGATGGAGACCCTGTGCCGGCACTACGCCGTCGCCCTGCAGGTCGGCGCGCCGGTGATCCTGCCCGACGACGAGATCGCCCGGACGGTGGAGCGCTTCCGGACCTACGGCCTCCAGGCGCAGGCGGAATCCGCCCCGCGCTGACCCCGGCGTCGCGCGGCGGAACCGGGGCCCGGGACCGCCGCCGAGGCGGATCGGAGGGCCGGTCCAGGCTCTCCCGAATGATTCCCGAGACGGTCGGGAGCTTTCGGCAGATGACCGGTCCCGTCGGGCACAATCTGATTGGGCCTGAACTGAATTCATTTTCGCGGCCAAACAGGCCGACCCTAAAATTCGGAGCGCCATCGATCGTGATTGTACGCCGTTCAGCTACGTAGGCCGCTTAGGCAGTCAAAGTTCGTATTTAAGGCGAACTTGCCTTGGCCACTTGCGCTTCGACTTATTGCGTCATAGTAGCTCTTGGATCACTATTTTTTGACTTGTTCGAGCCACCAAGGTGCGGAACCGCACAGGCCTCGATCAATGCGATCCACTGCGTAACGGGGGTTCAAAATGAGCGGCGACGGCGAGATGATGCCCGACTACATCGGACTTGCGGCGGACATCGTCTCCGCCTTTGTCAGCAACAACTCGGTTCCGCCCGTCGAACTCCCCGCGCTCATCGCCTCGGTGCACGCCACCCTCGAGCGGCTGACGGCCCCGGTGAGCGAGGAGAAGGCCGAGCCGCTGCAGCCCGCCGTCTCCATCAAGCGCTCGATCACGCCCGATTTCCTCGTCTGCCTGGAGGACGGGAAGAAGTTCAAGTCGCTCAAGCGCCACCTGCGGACGCGCTACGACATGACGCCGGACCAGTATCGCGCCAAGTGGAACCTGCCGAGCGACTACCCGATGGTGGCGCCGAACTATGCCGCCGCCCGGTCGGAACTCGCCAAGAACATGGGCCTCGGCCAGCAGCGCCGGAAACAGGCCGCCGCCGCGGTGGTGACGGAGCCGAAGGCCCCCGCCCCCCGGGGCCGCCGTCCGCGGGTCACCGCCGACGCCTGAGGACGACCCGCCGCCGGTTCGGCCGGCGGCGGGCCGTTAGAGATCGGGCAAGGGTCGCGTGGCTAGAGTCCCGCGGCACGGCCCATGGCCCGGCCATGGCGGCCCGGCGGCCGCGCCGGGATACGTCCATGCCGGGCCGGTCGAGCCTCGTCGCACGCCTGTTCTGGACCACCCTCCTGGGGGGCGGCGCCGCGTTCGTCCTCGGCGCACCGGCCGTCGCCGCCACGGGGCTGTGCCTCGCCGCCCTCGTCCTGCACCGCCTCGACCGGCCCCGGCGCATCCGCCGCCTCATCCGCACGCTCGTCCGGCAGCACGCCCCGACCCTCGCCCTGCGGCGTCGCCAGGAATGTTTCGTGGATGCCTACGGCAATCTCATCAACGACGGCTGGGTGCGCGAGCGCGAATACTTCGCCGAACGGACGATTCTCCCCGCCCTGGACGCGGAAGGCTTCGGCGAGGACGGCGATGTCCTCTGGGATATGATCCTCGCGAGCATCGAGCGCGCGGCCGCCGCGTACCCCCTGCCGGACGCCGCCGACGCGCCCGCCGACGGCATCGCCTACGAGCGGTTCTGCGCCGAGCGCCTGCGCGAGGCGGGCTGGAACGCCCGGGCGACCCAGGCCAGCGGCGACCAGGGCGCCGACATCGTCGCCGAGCGCGCCGGTATCCGCCTCGTGGTTCAGTGCAAGCGCTACGGCAAGCCCGTGGGCAACGGCGCCGTGCAGGAGATCGCCGCCGCCATGCGCTACTGGTCGGGCGACATGGCGGCGGTGGTGTCGAATGCCGGCTTCACGCCATCGGCGCGAAAGCTCGCGGCGGCGACGGGCGTCGAACTTCTGCACCACGACGATCTGGCAACGCTGACGCCGGTGCGCGAGGTCGGCGGGCGCAAGCCCACCCGGTCCAAGGCCCGCTCAAGCGTCGCCGAGCGGTAGCCAGGCGTGGCCGTCGCGGGCGAGCAGGGCCGCGGCCTCGTCGGGCCCGTCGCTGCCGGCGGCGTAGAACGCCACCGGCGCGTCGCGCCAGGCGGCGAGCAGGGGCTCGACGGCGGCCCAGCCGGCCTCGATCCCGTCGGCGCGCTGGAACAGGGTCGCGTCCCCGGTCATGCAATCGTACAGCAGGGTCTCGTAGCCGACGCTCGGGGTCTCGTGGAAGAAGTCGCCGTACTCGAAGGTGGCGACGACGCGGCCGAGGCGCATCTCGGGGCCCGGCCGCTTGGCGTTGAGGCCGAGGCTCATGCCCTGCTCGGGGTCGATGCGCAGGCGAAGGATGTCGGGCATCATCCCGGGCGCCGCCGGGAACGGCGAATGCGCCGGCACCCGGAAATGCACGGCGATCTCCGTGGCCCGGTCGGTCATGCGCTTGCCCGTGCGCAGGTAGAACGGCACGCCGGCCCAGCGCGGGGTGTCGATGGTGAGTTTCAGGGCGACGTAGGTCTCGGTGCGGGACTCCTCGGCCACGTTCGGCTCGGCCCGGTAGCCGATGACGGCCCGGCCGAGTTCCGTCCCGGCGGTGTACTGGCCGCGCACGGCGTCGCCGGGGGCGACGGGCCGGATCGCTTCGAGGAGCCGGCTCTTGGCATCGCGGATCGCCTCCGCCGCGAGGCTGTCGGGCGCCTCCATGGCGACCATGCACAGGAGCTGGAACAGGTGGTTCGGCACCATGTCGCGCAGGGCCCCCGTGGGCTCGTAGAACGCGCCGCGTTCCTCCACCCCGATGGTCTCGGCGGCGGTGATCTCGATGGCCGCCACGTGCTCCGCGCGCCAGACCGGCTCGAGCAGGCCGTTGGCGAAGCGCAGGGCCAGGATGCTCTGGACCGTCTCCTTGCCGAGGAAGTGGTCGATGCGGAAGAACTGGCCCTCGTCGCCCTGGGCCAGCAGGGTCGCGTTGAGCGCCTTCGCCGAGGCGAGATCGCTGCCGAACGGCTTTTCCACCACCACCCGGCGGAACGCGCCGTCGCCCTGTTTCAGGAGCCCCGCCGCCCCGAGCTGCTCGACGATGGGCCCGAAGAACCGGGCCGAGACGGCGAGGTAGAACACGACGTTGCCGGTGAGCGCCCCGGCGAGATCCCGGAAGGTGGCGGAGTCCGAAAAATCGCCGTGGCGGAAGTGGAGCCGGTCGCGCACGAAGCCCCAGGCCGTCGCGTCGATGTGGTCGGGGTGGAACTCCGAGGTGTGATCCGTGGTGAAGGACTGCATGGTCTCGGACAGCGCCTTGCACCAGCCCTCGTCGGTGTTGTCGTTGTGATCGACGCCGATGACCGCGAAGTCTTCGGACAGGAGCTTGCCCGCCGAGAGGTTGTACAGGGCCGGCATCAGCAGGCGCTTGGTCAGGTCGCCGGAGGCGCCGAAGATCACCAGGGTGCAGGGCGGTGCGGCCGGGCTGTCGCTCGGCGGCGGTGTCTCGTGTGCGGCGTCGGTGCTCATGGCGGTCTCCCGTGCCTCGCGCGGCCCTTCGCGCGGAATCGCAGGTCAACCTATCGCAGTGCGGCACGTTCCGGGGTGCGAATGCGGCGGGTCACGCGGGGGATCGCATGGCACCGGCCGACACGGCCCGCGGCCGTCCGTCGACCTCCGTCGCCGCCCCGTCATGGCGCGAACTCGGCGGAGGGGGCGTAGTCACGCCACGGCGGGGTGGTCGGCGAGGCGCAGGACGAGTTCGTGCTTCGGCATCGGGCGACCGAGGTGATAGCCCTGAAACAGATCGACGCCGAAGGAGGCGACGAGTTCGACTTGGCCGGCGTCCTCGACGCCCTCCACGATCGTCCGCTGGGCGCAACTGCCGACCAGATCGATGATGTTCTTGAGAAGCTTGGCGCCCCGCGGGGTGTCGCAGCTCTGGACGAAGAACCGATCGATCTTGACCATGTCGAAGCGCAGTTCGCTCAGACAGGTCAGGCCGGCGAACCCCGTTCCGAAATCGTCGAGCCAGACCCGGATCCCGATGGCGGACAGCCGCTCCATCAGGAGGGTGACCCTGGGATTTCCGCTGATCTGGCCTCCCTCGGTGATCTCCAGGGCAAGGCGGGACGGGGCGATGGCGGCGGCGTGCACGATCGCCTCGATCGTGCGCACGAAATTCGGGTCCTCGATCTGCCGCGACGACACGTTGACGCTGACGACCGGGAGGGCGGGTTCGCTGGCCAGAAGATCGCAAGCCTCGCGCAGCATCCATTCGCCGAGTTCCACGATGACGCCGGTCCGCTCGGCCACGGGGATGAACGCTTCCGGCGACACGGCCCGCCCCTCGGGATCCTTGAGGCGCATCAGAGCCTCGGCAGCCCAGATGAGGCCCGACGTCACGTCGACGATGGGTTGGAAGACCGCAGAGATGCGCCGGTCCGCAATCGCCGACCGCAACATCTCGGCCGTGAGCATGTCGCCCGCATCGGATTCGAGCATCCGCCGGTCGAAGGTCCGGACGCAGTTGCGCCCCTCTTCCTTCGCCGCATAGAGCGCGATATCGGCCGCCGTGATCGCCCGCTCGGGCTTGTCGCCGTCGACATCCCCCGAAAATGCCGCGCCGATGCTGACCGTGATGCCCGAGAGGTGATCGCGGCGCGCCGTATGGGCGATCTGCAGACCCTCGACGGCCTGCCGTATCTCCTCGGCGAACGCGGCGACCTGCTCCCGCGAATCGGCCGGGAAGAGGGCGGCGAACTCCTCGCCGCCGAAGCGGCCGAGGGCGTAGTGCAGGGGCTCGGTCACGTTTCCCATGGCGCGACTGATGGCGGCCAGACAGCGATCGCCCTGCTGATGCCCGTACCGGTCGTTGTAGGATTTGAAATAGTCGACATCGATCAGGACGACGCCGAAGGCCCGGCCCGACTCCCTGCCGTCGAGCCAGAGCCTGCGCAGGACGTCGTCGATCGCCCGGCGGTTCGCCAGGCCGGTCAGGGCGTCCGTCGTCGACAGCCTGACCAGTTCCTCGCCGCGCTTCACGATCTCCCGCTGGCGCAGCTCTGCCCGGCAGGCATTCAGGTGCACGCGATAGCGCTCGCGATTGTGCTTGAAGTTGAGAAAGACGGTCAGAAGGAAGCTGCACAGGTACAGCGACCCGAAGCAAATGATGTAGGTCGTATCGCCGACGAAAATCGTCGCCCAGATCAGGAAGATTACGGCGATCAATCCAGAGGAAAGCAGCGCAAATTCGAAGCTGAGGTTGAAGAACAAGTTGGCGACCAGCATGAAGATCAGCCCGTACCCGGCATAATAGAGCGTCGCCGTCGTCTCCACGCTGTGCGTGGCGAGAAGCAGCCACGCGGCGAAGCCGAAGACGATCCCGATGGCGCATTGGAATTCGAGGAAGCGCGTCCCGACGTTGCGCCGAACCTGAATCCCGATCGCCAGCGCGTAGACCAAGCCCACGACCAGGCGAAGCGGCAGGAGGTAAGGGAGCATGTCGGGGATCAGGAGGGCGTCCGTCGCCGCGAACGCGACGTAGAGCAGGCCGACGAACTGGCAGGCCCGGCCGAGTTCGGTGCTCAGGGCCATCGAGTGCTGAACCGCGAAGGCGGCATCGAGCTGGGGCGAGCGGCGCTCGAACCAACGCTTGCCGAGTTCTCGATCGAGCAGATCTAGCGTTGCGGTGGTCATTGTTCTGGCGCCTCTCCACCCGCTGGTAGCAGCGCTGATTTCCCAAAATCCTAATGGAATGAGTACAGGCGTCCTCCGTTCGGACAGCCGACGTCTACCGCTGGAATCCATCCACAACCTTCGATCTTTACGGTTCCCGCGTCGCGAGAGTAGGCGCGACCGGCGCATTGCCTGTGCGCCCGGCGCGAAAGTCCCAACCGGTCGAGGGGCTTGACGTCGATTTCGACACGACGGGAGCCGGACTCGGCGCAGGCTCGGCCGCGCCGTCCCGCCATCCTCGGCGCGCGTCGAAGATGGGAAATTTTGCACACTTTCCCTGGACAGCGCGTAACCTCGCGTTAACCATAAGGCCTCGCACCCCGGAATTGTCCGAGCATGGGTGCAAGAGGGCGTTGAACAGATGGCCAGCGGCGTACTTTCGCTGTTTCGTGAACACGATCGCCTGAGCAGCTTCAAATCTCTGAAGGATAGCTCACGGAATGAAGTCGAAAACCGCTACTCGGTGTCGATACCCAAAGCACTTTACCCCGTCGTGGCCGATGACGTTCAGCGAGCCTTGACGAACATCATCGATTTAGCATCGCCGGGAGACTATACGTCACTGACGGATACGCTGATTGATCTTCTGGGCATTCTGAAGGAAACTTTCAGTGACCAGGCCTGGCGCGAGGCTGTCCTTCCGGCGGCCCGATCCCATGCCGTCGCAGGCCTGATGCACGAGTGCCCCTTCACCCGGCATTCGTTCTCCAGACCGCGGGGATACCCTGGCGATGCCGGGCTGATCGACTTCGTCTATCGCCATCCGGCCGCGAGACCGGCCCAGGAGGCGGCCACGGAAGCCGGGCGCACGGTCATGGCCTTCACCGTCGACGTCGCGGCCTGTGAAGCCGTCCGTCACCGCCGCTCCGTCCTCGCGGCGAAGATCGACGAGGCGGCCGCCCGCCGCGAGATGCCCGCGATCCTGTCCGTGGCCAGCGGACATCTGCGCGAGGCGGAACTCAGCATCGCCCTGAAGGGGGGGCGCGTCGGGCGACTGCTCGCCGTCGACCAGGATGGCGAGAGCCTGGCCGCCGTCGACGGATATCGCGATTCGGTTTCACACGCGATCGAGACGCGGCAGGCGACGGTCCGCCAGATCCTGACGGACCGGACCGACTTGGGGCGGTTCGACCTCGTCTATGCCGCCGGTCTGTACGACTATCTCGATGCCCGGGTGGCGGCGCGCCTGACGCGCGTCCTGTTCGACCACCTCCAGGTCGGCGGCCGGCTTCTGATCCCCAACTTCCTCTGGGGCGTCCGCGAAGAGGCCTATATGGAGGTCTTCATGGATTGGTACCTGCTCTACCGCACCCCTCAGGAGATTGAGCGCTTCACGCAGGAGATCGATCCGGCGTCGATCCGGACGACGCGGTACACGGAGGATGCCGCGGGTACGATCGGTTACCTGGAGATCGAACGGATCTAGTGTCCCGTCCGCGTCCGGGCATCGCGTCGGGGACCCGAACCACGGGCTCGGGTCGCAAGGGGCCCCTCGCGCCGGGGAACGACACGAACCTCGACAGGCGTGCCCCTCACTCGTCCGTCCGCACCGCCTGTCCGGAATCGATGGGCAGGCGCGTGCCCTTGAGCTCGTCGCCGGTGGGCAGGCTGCGCACGTCCCAGCCGCCGCCGAGGGCCCGGATCAGGGCCACGGCGGTGGTGAAGCGGTTGAGGCGGATCTGCAGGGCGTTGATCTCGTTGTTGAGGGCGATGGACTGGGCCGTGACCACGGTGGTGTAGTTCTGGGTGCCGGCGCGGTACTCGTTCAGGGTGATCTCGACGCCGCGCCGGGCGGAGGCCACGGCCTCGTCCTGCGCCGTCTGCTGGCGGGCGAGGATGCGGACGCCGGCCAAGCCGTTCTCGACCTCGCCGAAGGCGGTGAGCACGGTCTGGCGATAGTTCGCCACCGCCGCATCGTAGGCCGCGCGGGTGATGCGGAGCGCCGCCGCGCGGGCGCCGCCGTCGTAGAACACCTCCGTGCCGGCGGCGGCAACCGACCAGACCTGATTGGCCGCCGAGAACACACCGTTGGAGGTCAGGCCCGAGATGCCGCCCGAGGCCGAGAGGGTGACGGTGGGGTAGAACGCCGCCACGGCGACGCCGATGAGTTCGCTCTGGGCCTGCACGTTGCGCTCGGCCTGGGCGACGTCGGGGCGGCGCTCGAGCAGGGCGGAGGGGATGCCCACGGGCACGGCGGGCGGGCGCACGGCGAGCGCCGCCACGGGCAGGGACAGCTCCGAGGGCGGGCGCCCGACGAGGGTCGCCAGCGCGTGTTCGAAGATCGCCCGCTGCAGGCCGATGGCAATGGCCTGGGCCTGCGTCGTCTGCAGCAAGGTCTGGGCGGTGATGACATCGGAGCGGGCGGCGACGCCGGCCGAATACTGGTTCTCGGTGATGGCGAGGCTCTTCTTGAACCCGGCGATGTTCTCGTCGAACACCCGCTGCAGGGAATCCTGATAGCGCAGGCTGAGGTAGTTGTTCGCCACCTCCGACTGCAGGGTGAGGCGCACCAGGGCGAGGTCGGCGGCGCTGGCCTGGGCGGTGGCGACCTCGCTCTCGAGGTTGCGCCGGATGCGGCCGAACAGGTCGAGCTCCCAGCTCGCCTGGCCCTGGAGCGACACGGTGGTGCGCTCGGAGCCGCCGACCCGCGAGCGGGTGATGTTCGGCGCGCCGATCACCGTGGGGAACAGGGCGGCGCGGGCCTGGGCGACGAAGCCGCGGGCCTGCTCGTAGGCGGCGACCTGGGCGCGCAGGCTCTGGTTGTCGACGTCGACGAGGCGGATCAGGCGGTCGAGGGCCGGATCGCGAAACACCCGCCACCAGTCGCCGCGCTCGGCCCCGTCGTTGGGGGCGGCCGGGCGCCAACCCTTCCGGCTCGCCACGTAAGCGGCGGAATCCTCGCGGGCGCCGCCCTCCTTGAAGGCGAGCGGCGTCTCGACGGAGGGACGGGAATAGTCGGGGCCGACCATGCAGCCGGAGACGGTGCCGGCGAGGAGAATGGCGAGGCACAGCGCCCCCTTCCCTCCCCCCCTCGCGGGGGAGGGTGGCCCGCGAAGCGGGTCGGGAGAGGGGAGCACCGCCCCGTCCGAAGAGGGCGGCGCTGCCCCTCTCCCGGTCGCTCCGCGACCACCCTCCCCCGCAGAGGGGGGAGGGTTTTCCTGCACGCGACGCGCCGCTCGAAATCCCACGGCCAACCCACCCACGCTCATTCGGCCGGGCCGGGAACCGCGCCGGGGACCGCGCCGAGGGCGGGACCGCGCCGGCGCAGGCGGTCGAGGTAGAGGTAGACGACAGGGGTGGTGTAGAGGGTCAGGATCTGGCTCACGATGAGGCCGCCGACGATGGCGATGCCGAGGGGGCGGCGCAGCTCCGAGCCCTCCCCGCCCGCGAGGATGAGGGGGAGCGCGCCGAGCATCGCGGCGAGCGTTGTCATCATGATCGGACGGAAGCGCAAGAGGCAGGCTTCGAAGATCGCGTCCCGGGGGTGCAGGCCGCGGGTGCGCTCGGCGTCGAGGGCGAAGTCGATCATCATGATGGCGTTCTTCTTGACGATGCCGATGAGCAGGAACACCGCGATGAGGGCGATGACCGTGAATTCGGTCCCCGAGACCAGGAGCGCCAGGAGCGCGCCGATGCCCGCCGACGGCAGGGTCGAGAGGATCGTCAGCGGGTGGATGAAGCTCTCGTAGAGGATGCCGAGGATGGTGTAGACGGCGACCAGGGCCGCCAGGATCAGCAGGGGCTGGCGCGACGACGATTCCTGAAAGCTCTTGGCGGACCCGGCGAATTCGCCGTGGATGGTGGCGGGCAGGCGCAGGTCGGTCATGGCCTGCTCGATGGCGGCCGTGGCGTCCGACAGGCTTTTCCCCGGCGCCAGGTTGAACGAGATCGTGGTGGCGACGAACAGGCCCTGGTGGCTCACCTGCACGGGGGCGTTGCCGGTCTCCAGATGGGCGAAGGCCGAGAGCGGGATCATGGTCTCCTTGGCACTCGACACCGGCGCGCTCGACGAGGCCCCGCCCTTGCCGCCCGCGATGGCGTTGGCGGCGGCATTGCGGGCGGAATCGCCCGCGAGGGCGGCGGCGGGGTCGGTCGCGGCGGCGTTGCCGCCCGTGCTGGTGTTGCCGGCCGGGTTGGTGTTGACGGTGCCGCCCGTCGCCACGGTGCCGGCCACGGCGTTGGTGGTGGCCGAGCCCCGCGCCTTGCCGCCCGAGGTGGAGACGTAGAGGGTCTTCAGGGTGTCGGGGCTCTGGAGGTAGCGCGGGGCGATCTCCATGACGACGTGGTACTGGTTCAGCGGGTTGTAGATGGTCGAGACCTGGCGCTGGCCGAAGGCGTCGTAGAGGGTGTTGTCGATCTTGTCCGGGGTCAGGCCGTAGCGGAAGGCCGTGGCCCGGTCGATGACGAGGCGGGTCTCCAGCCCGCCCTCCTGCTGGTCCGAGGTGACGTCGGCGAAGAGCGGGTTCTTCTGCAGGACCTGGAGCAGCTTCGGGGCCGCGGCGTAGAGCTCCTCCGAGGTGTCGCCCTGGAGGGTGTACTGGTAGGTGGCGAAGCTCTGGCGTCCGCCCATGCGCAGGTCCTGGCGCGGGAACAGGTAGAGCCGCGCGCCCGCCACCTGGGCGAGCTTCGGGCGCAGGCGCACCATCACCTGCTCGATGGGATCGCGCTGGGCCTTGGGCTTGAGGCCGACGAAGACGTTGGCCGAGTTGGTGCCGCGGCCGCCGGTGAAGCCGACGACGCTGTCCACCGCCGGATCGGCTTGCACGATGGCGGTGGCCTGTTCGAGCTTCTGCTTCATCGCCTGGAACGAGATGCGCTGGTCGGCCTGGATGCCGCCCATCATCTGCCCCGTGTCCTGCTCGGGAAAGAAGCCCTTCGGCACGATGATATAGAGGTAGACGTTGAGGCCGACCGTGGCGACGAGGCTGAGCACCACGAGGCGGCGGTGGCGCAGGGCCACGCGCAGGGTGCGCTCGTAGGCGGCGAGCATTCCATCGAACCCCGCTTCCAGACCGCGCAGGAAAAAATTCGGCCGGCGCGCCGGGTCGTGGGTCTCGGGCTTCAGCAGCAGCGCACACATCATCGGCGTGGTGGTGAGCGACAGCACCAGGGAGATGAGGATCGCCAGGGACAGGGTGACGGCGAATTCCTGGAACAGGCGCCCGACGATGCCGCCCATGAGCAGGATCGGCAGGAACACCGCCACCAGGGACAGGCTCATGGAGATGACGGTGAAGCCGACCTCGCGGGCGCCGAGCAGGGCCGCCTCGACCCGCGAGCGGCCCCGCTCGATGTGGCGCTGGATGTTCTCCAGGACCACGATGGCGTCGTCGACGACGAAGCCCGTGGCGATGATCAGCGCCATGAGGGACAGGATGTTGAGGCTGTAATCGAGGAGGTACATCGCCGAGAAGGTGCCGACGATGGAGATCGGCACGGCCACCGCCGGGATCAGGGTGGCGCGGCCCGAGCGCAGGAAGACGAAGACCACGAAGATCACCAGCACCACGGCGATGAGCAGGGTCTCCTGGGTCTCGGCCAGGGACGCCCGGATGGTGGCGCTGCGGTCGCCCGTGACCATGAGGTCGATGTCGCCCGGCAGCGCCGCCTTGACCTGGGGGATCGCCCGCTTGAGCCCGTCGATGGTGTCGACGACGTTGGAGGCGGGCTGCTTGTAGATGAACAGGATCACGCCGGGCTTGCCGTTGACGAGGCCGAGGTTGCGCTTGTCCTCCACGGAATCCACGACCTTGCCGACATCGGTCAGGCGCACGGCGGCGCCGTTGCGATAGGCCACGACGATGTCGCGATAATCGGCCGCCACCCGGCCCTGGTCGTTGGCGTAGAGCTGGTAGCGGCTGGTGGCGGTCTCGATGGCGCCCTTGGGCGAGTTCGCGTTGGCCGAGGCCAGGGCCGCGCGGATGCCCTCCAGGCCGATGCCGTAGTTGAACAGGGCGGTGGGATCGAGCTCGACCCGCACGGCCGGGAGCGACGAGCCGCCGATGTCGACGTTCCCGACCCCGGGCAGCTGGGACATCTTCTGCTGCACCACCGTGGCGGCGGAATCGTAGAGCTGGCCCGGCGTCAGGGTGTCGGAGGTCAGCGCCAGGATGAGGATCGGCGAATCGGCCGGGTTGAACTTGCGGTAGGTCGGGTTCTGCCGCAGCGCCGTCGGCAGGTCGGCCCGGGCCGCGTTGATGGCCGCCTGGACGTCGCGGGCGGCCCCGTCGATGTTCCGGTTGAGGCCGAACAGCAGGATGATCCTGACCGAGCCGACGGAACTCGTCGAGGTCATCTCGTTGACGTCCGCGATGGCGCCGAGACGCCGTTCGAGGGGCGCCGCGACGGTGGTCGCCATGGTCTCGGGCGAGGCGCCCGGCATCGACGCCTGGACGAGGATCACGGGAAAATCCACCTGCGGCAGGGGCGCCACCGGCAGCTTCAGGAACGCGAAGAGGCCCGCCAGCAGCACGCCGAGGGTGAGCAGGATCGTGGCGACGGGCCGGCGGATGAACGGGGCGGAGACGTTCACGGCAGTGCCTCGACGCTGCCAGCCCCGCCTTCGCGGCGCCCCGTGATCCGCCGCTCGAGGCGGTCGAACGCCAGATAGATCACCGGCGTCGTGAACAGCGTCAGCACCTGGGAGACGATGAGGCCGCCCGCGATGACGATGCCGAGGGGCTGGCGCAGTTCGGCGCCGACGCCGGTGCCGACGATGAGGGGCACCGCCGCGAACAGGGCGGCCAGGGTCGTCATCAGGATCGGCCGGAAGCGCAGGAGGCAGGCTTCGTAGATGGCGTCGCGGGGATTCATCCCGTCCTCGCGCTCGGCCTGGAGCGCGAAGTCGATCATCATGATGGCGTTCTTCTTCACGATGCCGATGAGCAGCACGATGCCGATGACGGCGATGATGTCCAGCGACAGGCCGAACAGCATCAGGCCGAGCAGGGCGCCGATGCCGGCGGACGGCAGGGTGGAGAGGATCGTGATCGGGTGGATGAAGCTCTCGTAGAGGACGCCGAGCACGATGTAGACGGTGACGATGGCGGCGATGACCAGGAACAGCTGGTTCGACAGGGCCGACTGGAACGCGAAGACCGAGCCCTGCGGCACGACGCGAAAACTCGGGGGCAGGTCGATGGCCTTGCCCGCCGCCTCCACCGCCGCCACGGCGTCGCCCAAAGCCGCGCCGGGGGCGAGGTTGAACGACACGGTGGTGGCCGGGAACTGGCCGAGATGGGAGATGAGCAGGGGCGCCCGCCGCTCGCTCACCCGCGCCACGGCCGAGAGCGGCACCTGACCGGACGCCACCGTGGAGGACGGCAGGTAGATGTGGTCGAGGCTCTCGATGGTGGTGTGGAGCGCCGGATCGGCCTCGAGGATCACCCGGTACTGGTTCGACTGGGTGAAGATCGTCGAGATGATGCGCTGGCCGAAGGCGTCGTAGAGGGCGTTGTCGACGGTGGCCGGGGTGATGCCGTAGCGCCCCGCCGTCGCCCGATCGATGGTGATGTAGGCCGACAGCCCGCTGGCCTGGAGGTCGCTCGCGACATCCATGAGCAGGGGCGAGGTCTGGAGCTGGCGCACGAAGCGCGGCACCCAAATCTCGAACTCCGCCAGATTCGGGTTCTCGAGGATCACCTGATACTGCGTCGCGCTCACCGCCGTGTCGATGGTGAGGTCCTGGACCGATTGCAGGTAGAGGCGGATGCCGGCGACCCCCGTGGTCGCGGCCTTGATCCGTTCGATGATCTGGCCCGCCGTCGCGGTCCGGGCGTCGTGGGGCTTCAGATTGATGAGGAACCGGCCGGAATTCAGGGTCACGTTCTGGCCGTCGACGCCGATGAACGACGACAGGCTCGCCACGTCCGGGTCCTGCAGGATGAGGCCGGCGAGCTTCTGCTGGCGCTCGGCCATGGCGGCGTAGGACACGGTCTGGTCGGCCTGGGTGATGCCCTGGACGACGCCGGTGTCCTGCACGGGGAAGAACCCCTTGGGGATCACCACGAACAGGTAGGCGGTGAGCGCCACGGTCGCGAGCGTCACCACGAGGGTCAGGCCCTGGTGGCGCAGGACCACCCGGAGCATCCGGCCATACCCTGAGATGATGCCGTCCATGGAGCGGCGGGCGGCGCGGGCGATGAAGCCCTCGCGGCGCTCGGTTTCCGTCGCCGGCTTGTGCTTCAGCAGGCGCGCGCACAGCATCGGCACCAGGGTCAGCGACACCACCGCCGAGATCACGATGGTGGCCGCCAGCGTGATGGCGAATTCGTGGAACAGGCGCCCGACGACGTCGCCCATGAACAGGAGCGGGATCAGCACGGCGATGAGCGAGACGGTGAGCGAGATGATGGTGAAGCCGATCTCGCGGCTGCCCTTGAGGGCGGCTTCGAGTGGCGAATCCCCCTCCTCGACATGGCGGGCGATGTTCTCGATGACCACGATGGCGTCGTCGACCACGAAGCCCGTGGCGATGGTGAGGGCCATGAGCGAGAGGTTGTCCAGCGAGAAGCCGTAGAGGTCCATGATGGCGAGCGCCCCGATGAGGGAGAGCGGCACCGACAGGCTCGGGATCAGGGTGGCGGAGACGCTGCGCAGGAACAGGAAGATCACCAGCACCACGAGGCCGATGGCCAGCGCCAGTTCCACCTGCACGTCGTGGACGGAGGCGCGGATGGTGACGGTGCGGTCGGTGAGCAGGCCCACGGAAATCGCCGCCGGCAGGGTCGCCTGGAGCTGGGGCAGCAGCGCCTTGATCTTGTCCACCGTCGCGATGACGTTGGCGCCGGGCTGGCGCTGGATGTTGAGGATGACCGCCGGGGTCTCGTCGGCCCAGGCGCCGAGCTTGGTGTTCTCCGGTCCGGCGACCACGTCGGCCACGTCCGAGAGCCGCACCGGGGCGCCGTTCTTGTAGGCGATGATGGCCGCGTCGTAGGCCTTCGGGTCGCGGATCTGGTCGTTGGCGTTGATGGCGTAGGACTGGGTCGGCCCGTCGATGGTGCCCTTGGGCGTGTTGACGTTGAGGTTGGTGATGGTGGTGCGCAAATCGTCGATGTTGAGGCCGTAGGCCGCGAGCGCCCGCGCGTTGAACCGCACCCGGATGGCCGGGCGCTGGCCGCCACCGGTGCTGACGAGGCCGACGCCCGCCACCTGGGAGATCTTCTGCGCCAGCCGCGTCTCGGCGAGGTCGCGCACTTCCGTGAGCGGCATGGTCTTCGAGGTGAGCGCCAGGGTCAGGATCGGCGCGTCGGCAGGGTTGACCTTGGCGTAGATGGGCGGGGCCGGCAGGTCGGCGGGCAGGAGGTTGCCGGCGGCGTTGATGGCCGCCTGGACCTGCTGCTCGGCGATGTCGAGCGGCAGGTCGAGGTTGAACTGCAGGGTGACCACCGAGGCCCCGGCAGAACTCTGCGAGGTCATCTGGTTGAGGTTGGCGAGCTGCCCGAACTGGCGCTCCAGGGGCGCGGTCACCGCCGAGGTCATCACCTCGGGGCTGGCGCCCGGATAGAACGTCTGGATCTGGATCGTCGGGTAATCCACCGACGGCAGGGCCGAGACCGGCAGGTTCAGGTACGAGACCATCCCGACCATCAGGATCGCCAGCATGAACAGCGTGGTGGCGACGGGCCGCAGGATGAACAGGCGGGACGGGTTCATGGGGTGAGGCCGCGCCGGAGGGCATGACGAGCGTCGCGCATGGCAACCTCGCCGGGTCCTCGATGGATCAGGCGGAGGTGCGCGCCCCCTCTCCCCGCGGGCGGGGAGAGGACCGCGGACACCCTGTCGTGTCCGCGGTGAGCGGAGGCGAAGCCGCAGCGACGGTGAGGGGGACTCTCCGAAAGTGACTCCTCCGGTGCCACCCCCTCACCATCGGCTGCCGCCTCGCCGCGCCGACGACAAGGTCGTCGCGGCCCTCTCCCCGCGAGCGGGGAGAGGGGACGCGCACCAACGCCGCGTCCACGAGTCTCACCGAGACCTGCACCTTCTAAAGAAGCGGACCTCCACCCAACCACCGGCGAAGAAGCGACGAAAGTGATCATTGCGCGGCCGGGCGCTGGCGGCGGCGCTCGGGCTTCTGGGCCTCGGGGGCGACGGCGTCGGCCTTCGCCGCCTCCGCCTTGGCATCCTCGGGCTTCGGGCCGGCGGCACCGGGCGGGCGGGTGCCGTCGTCGGTGATGCGGACGCTCGCCCCCTCGCGCAGACGGTCGGTGCCGTCGACCACGACGCGGTCGCCGACGCTCAGCCCGGCCGTCACCGCCGTGCGGGCGCCGTCGGCCTCGCCCAGGGTGATGGGGCGGACCACGACCTTGTCGTCGCCCTGCAGGAGGTAGACGTAGGTGCCCGGCGTGCCGCGCAGGATCGCGGCCGTGGGGACGATGGGGGCCTGCCGCACCGTGTCCACGGTGAGCTTGGCGTTGACGAACTGGTTCGGGAACAGGGCGTCGTCGGCGTTGTCGAACAGGGCGCGCAACTTCACCGTGCCGGTGGTGGTGTCGATCTGGTTGTCCACGGTGTCGAGGGTGCCGGTGGCGAGCACATTGGCGTCGCCCCGGTCGTAGGCCGACACCGCGAGCTTGGCGCCCGCGCGCAAGCGGCGCATCACCTTGGCGACGTCGTCCTCGGGCAGGGTGAACACCACGGAGATCGGGTGCAGCTGCGTCACCACCACCAGGCTGGTCGAGGCGGCGGTGATGTAGTTGCCCTGATCGACCTGGCGCAGGCCGACGCGGCCCTCCAC
The DNA here is from genome assembly GCF_008039485.1 of Methylobacterium sp. WL69. Lineage (NCBI taxonomy): Bacteria > Pseudomonadati > Pseudomonadota > Alphaproteobacteria > Hyphomicrobiales > Methylobacteriaceae > Methylobacterium > Methylobacterium sp. WL69. Next base: position 16,984 of record NZ_VRUZ01000082.1, read on the forward strand.
CGGCGAGACGATGCGGGTGTAGGTGATGTTGAGCTTCTGCTGATCGACCAGGGCCTGGTCGGCCGCCACGGTGCCCTCGTTCTGCTTGACCAGGGCGCCCTGCGTGTCGACGTTCTGCTTCGAGATGGAATCCTGCTGGGCGAGGCGCTGGAACCGGGCCAGATCGAGCTTCGAGTTCTGCAGCAGGGCCTGATCGCGCATGAGCTGGCCCTGGTACTGGGCGAGCTGGGCCTCGTAGATCCGCGAATCGATCTGGGCGAGGAAATCGCCCTTCTTGACCATCTGGCCCTCGCGGAACCCGATCTCCATGAGGTAGCCGCTGATCTGCGAGCGCACGGTGACGTTGGCGAGCGGCGTCACCGTGCCGAGGCCGGCCAGCACGATGGGCACGTCGCCGGCCGCGATGGTGGCGATGCCCACCGCCTGGGCCGGCTCGCCGTGGCGCCCGGCACCGCCGCGCCCGCCCTTGCCGCGGGGCCCGGCCGCCTCCGTCGCGCCCTCGGACTTCTTCGCGACGGAGTGACGGTAGCCGTAATATCCGCCGCCCGCGAGCAGGAGTACGAGGACGAGCCACAGCCAGCCGCGGCCGCGGCGCGTCGGCGCGGACCGGGTCTCGCCCGGGGTCGTGTAGTCCCGCGCGGTCTCGGTGCGGATGGGGGAATTCTCGTTCATGGCGTCACAGCATCATCGGGCGGGGCGCCCTCGCGGACCGGCGCGTCCCATCGAACTCAGGTGGGGAAGATAGGCCCGCGCCGCGGCGCCCGACAGTTCGGGGCAACGTCGCACCCGGACGGGCGACGCGGGCGGTCCGAAACCTTTGGCAGCGCGGCATGGGGCCCCTTCTGGCGAGCCAATACGACGCCAGTACGGCACCCGCGTTTCCCCCGTGTTGCTGTCCCTGTGTTGCTGTCCCCTCGAGAAACCGTCAGGGCCGCGTCGCGGGATCGTAGGCGCGCACCACGGCGCGGTACTCCGCGTCCACGGGCGTCACGGGGACGAGGTGGCGCAGGCCCAGGCCCAGGAACGCCGTGGCGAGGGCGAGGAGGAGGCAGGTGCGGACACGCATGGCACCCCGTTCCTGCCACAGGCCCCGGGCCGCTTCACGCGAAAAAGACCGTCGCTGGGGACGACGGCCTTCTCGGGAAGACAGAAACATTCGATCGGGAAGACACGTCTTTGGAAAGACTTCGGACCGGAGCGGAGACCACCCACCCGAAACGAGGGGGCGAAGTTCCAGGGGAGCCATCGCCGCTCCGGCCGTGATCCGAACGTAAATCACGGCTGATGAATGTCAACAATCGTCAGTCGAAAGGGTCTGGCCAGGGTCTTCGCAGGTGCGCGGCCGCACATTTCTCGCGCGCCCGCCGTCGTGCTACGCATCCGGCCCTCCGCGCCCCCGCGCCCGATCCCCGTCGTGCCC